>JAYYDI010000097.1:0-4666 GCA_036161055.1 Pseudomonadota bacterium | reverse complement strand
TGAATAAGTCTCTCAATTCTGAGAGTATAGGATATATTTTGTCTACCAATCGTCGCCCATGATGCGTTAATTCGACACGTCTACCTTTCTTCTGAATTAATTTTTTATCGTAATAGCGCTCTAAGGAAGATATCCGCTTACTCACCGCTGACTGAGTTATACGCAGCTCAGTGCTAGCCTCTATCATCGTTCCTGTTCTTGCTAAGATAAGAAGCGTCTCTAAATTTTCAATCATTGAGGTCTTTGTCTCATTTAGACAAGTTGATTTCGAAAACGCAGTACGGTGGATTTGAACTCATGCTGATTATTCGACTTCATCCAAGTCCTTACGAATTACAAATAGGAGATCTCCCTCATTAACCTGCTGTCCATTTGCCATGTTAATGCGAGTGATCTTGTACCTAATGCTTTTTCCATAAATTGAAGTTCCCCCCTCTGAGAAAGAACTCAGACTCATAGGAGTAAACATTTTCATAGCCTCTAATTGACACAAGACGTCTTCTGTCGAGATTATATCACCCTCGTTTACGTATTCCGGTTCCGCAGGGGACGGAGCTCGGTAGAATATTCCGGCTGAGGGAGATAAAACACGTAGTTCGTTACTCCCAGGGATTTTAAGAGCTTCAATGTCGAGTCCCAGTTTCCTCCCACCCGAAGCCTCTTCTATTTCAGCTGATATCTCATCAAAACTTATTCTTGCTAAAAAGTTATCTAGATACCCTGTGTCGTAACTACCCTCAATGAAAATGTTGTCTTTGAGTATCTTTTTCAAAATCGGAATGTTAGTGCAGATCCCGTTTATAACCACTCTTTCTAAATACGTTGACATCTTATCAATCGAATCTTTTCTATTTTTTCCGTAACTGATGATTTGTATGACTAAACTGTCATAAAAAGGTGGTATAAATTTCCCCTCGGCAATCATCGATATCGTCCTAATATTTTTGTCCTCTGGAAGAAAACATTTTGTAACCTCACCCGGTGTAGGTTGGAAGGAAATTTTTCCCAAGGAGTCAGTCACAAGTTTCTCAGCGTTCACCCTCACCTCAAGCGCATATCCTTTCTCACTAGCTTTCATCTTGGCTATGGATCTGCCTTCTGAAATTTCGAACTGCTTTTCTACGATATTTACACCGGTTACAGCCTCGGTAACGGGGTGCTCAACCTGAAGTCTTGTGTTCATCTCCATAAAATAGATGGCGTTATTAGGAAGATCATGGATAAACTCGACAGTGCCTACCCCAACGTAGTCAACTGAGTTCCCAATTTTCTCAGCGTAATTTCTGACTGCCTGATTTAATTCTTTCGACAACAGCACCGAACCAGACTCTTCCATAATCTTTTGATTATTTCTCTGAACACTGCAGTCTCGGATTCCAATGACCCTTGAATTTCCGAGATTATCTCTGATTAGCTGCGCTTCTATGTGTCTTAGGCTGGTAACGAATTTTTCAATGTAAAGATCGCCGTTCCCAAAGGCAGCCTTTGCTTCCGTAGAAACTTGATGAAATAAACGATGAAGTTGCTCAGGTTCTTCTACCACTTGGATACCTTTACCACCCCCTCCATGAACCGCCTTTAAGAGGACTGGGTACCCTATTTGTTCAGAAATCTCGGCAGCAGTTTCACTGTTATCAACAATTCCATGGCTCCCAGGCACTACAGGGACATCAATGCTCATAGTAGTATTTATAGCGTTGGATTTATTTCCCATAGTCTCCATCGAAACTACGGGCGGCCCGATAAAATTAATTCCCTTTTGTCTCACCAAATAGGCAAAGTTTGGATCCTCAGACAAAAATCCTATTCCTGGATGAAGTGAATCAACTCTCTCTGATTCCGCAATGCTAAGAACGGAGAGCGCATTTAAGTAGCTTTCGTCTGAAGTATTCCCACCAATGCAGATTAATGCGTGTCTTGGGTCTTCACGAACTAAATCCGCTGCCAATGACTCCATATCCGGGTCGGATTGAATAAGAACAACACTTTTTCCTAACTCTATCGATCTGGAAACAAGATTTACTGCCGTGCAACCTCTCGCGTGTATTAGAGTTTTTTTAATATGACGATAAAGATCTTGTTCCTTGGGAACATTTTTAACGATCAATGGGCTCTGTCCTGAAAATGTGCCCGACATAACTCTGTCCACTACCTCTTCTACACTCTCAGTTGGTAAGGGGATATCAGGATCTATTTTTTTTAAATCAGAGTCATGAGATTCACTAAATGGATGCGCTACCAAACCGGCCATGGCCCCTTCTGTGAGAGAAAGGTAATTACTCAGTAGACAATGATAAGGCAAGTTTCTCTCCACTACCGCCTGCCCCGCAAATGGCATTCTTGCCCCAGTTATATAATACGTTTGAACTAAAGGGTGCGTAACAAAGCTCGCTTGCGCGCCACCGGTGCAATGACCAAAGCCAAACATAATTATCGGAAGATCATTTTCTCTAACAAATCGAGTGATCCGATCGTTCAAAACGGCCATCGTAAAAAGAGCAGCGGCGCCCTCTTTTGTCTGCATACCACCAGAGGAGATGAAGCAAATAAGAGGCAATTTGCGAGCTGCACATTCGACTAGCAAATTGCTAAAACGCGCACAATCGGAATTGTCTATGCTGCCTGCTTGAAAAGCAACGTTTGATAAAACTAGTCCTACCTTGTAACAACCATTTTCTGTAATGAAGTCTCCGATTCCGGTGATCAATCCATAGGGCTTCACACCAGATTTAAGTGCAGACTCTATACTTGGACGAAATGTTGGAAACGAGCACGGATTAGAGGACATTAGTGTTTCATTCATTTCTTCAAAATTCTGAACAAATTTTTCAATAATAGTCTCAGCGGACATTTTCTTGGATCGATTTTCTAAATTGAGCATCTCGTTGAAAAGAAGGTCTCTGTACGCAAGTGTCAATCGATTCCAGAAATCTTTTCTCCGACCTATTCTCATGGGTTCGATTCGTCCCTCGAATTTTTTCCCGGACTCTAATGAAGAGTAATAATCGGGCAAAATTTTCTCAAAGAAAAAAGTCACAACGACAAAGAGCGTATCCGATTTATCTTTATGAACAACTCTTATCCATTCTTCCACCGATTTAAGAAAAGGGCTGCTTCCCGAATAAGAAACCAGTTCTTGAATCCACTGAGAAAAGGACTCACCGACTTCCGACTGAGATAATTTCCTGAACGTATCCCTTTCCAAAGACTCTGTAATCGATTTTTTCAACAAACCCTCTACAAAAGTCTCTGGAATTCTTCTTGAGTCGTTTGCCTCTTTTGCCATTGATACCAAATCAGAGATCATATTTTCATAGACTCTGTCGAAAAGAATCAGATTCCTGCACGTTTCTATAAAAGGCTGGCGGATATCGTCATGGGATATGATCTCTACGACATCCGCATCTTGAGATAATTCTTTTTCGCTCAAAACATCGTGATTTTGAATATGTGCCCAAAGCGTCTCTTCTAGAATTTTGCGATTGACTTTGAGGTTTGAATGGCTGCTATCTTCTCCTAACTTCTCTATTGCACGCGACAGGCCTATTTCAGAAAAAAGATCTGGGATGTATAAGGAGGGGCCTTCTATTATTATATTTAATTCAGGCACCAACAGCTGCTTCAGCGCGGTTTCACTCTTTTCTTCAACATAAGCAAAGTCGAAAAGTTTTTTTCCTTCAAAGCTAAAATATTGTTTAAGTTTTCGACGCCAAGGGTCATTTGCCTTTGACAATGCTTTCAAAAGCCCTTTAACATCTTTTATATCAGTGCTGAGCAAGAAAAATTTTTTAGAATCAGAGTTTTCAAGGTACGCTATTAAAGCGCTTAAATTATCTTCCGCACCAGACTTCCATCGGTTATACAAATGTAAACCACAGACTAGGCACAACTCTCTTATCGACTGGGCAAAATTTTCTTGAGGCTCTCCAAAAATAAATTGAGCCAAACGCCCACGGTCGTCATTCAAGGCTTTTCTCTTATCTAAAAAGTTCTTCCATGACTTGCTCAACGATTCTTCATATAAAACACGGTCAGGATCTTGCAGCCAACTAAAAAAAGCTGCGCGCCTCTCCCTGTGTGTCCTCTCCGCTAATTCACCTGCTGGAATCTCAGCGTCTACAAGCCGACCATATTGCGTTACGGTAGTGCTCTTTATTCTTCGGCGAAGACCTAAATATCGGAGATAGCGAAAAGTAACACCAAATATGTTGGGGTATTCAGTCGGCGCTGAGCGGAGTTTAAGCGATGAGTTCGCGTTAATTGCTGCTCGAGATTCGGAGGGATTAAAATATCTTTCGATATTCCTGCGATAATGATCGAGTACTTCAGGATGTGAAGAAACAAAATCCTTGGCACTATCTTCGATGGACAAAACTCCGTAAAAAATAGCGTTTGTGAGGTTTTTTATATTCTCTGATTCGCCGGGATCGAAATCTACTATTCCATCAATATTCCCTTGTTTATATAGCTCAAAGGATGAGACACCAACGGACTTAGCGCATTCTTGCCAAGATAGGTTATATCTTCTTACAAGATTAGCGAGACCCTTTGGATGGATTGTGTTGAAGACTCCGGTTCTTAAGGAAAATAATAGGTTGCTTGCCGCTAAGGGAATGGCGCCACCTGAGTACCCTTGACCGATAATTATTCCTAAAGTTGGGACGTC
>JAYYDI010000096.1:0-3452 GCA_036161055.1 Pseudomonadota bacterium | reverse complement strand
CACAACGTTCCGTTCTATCTTCGGGGAATCTAACCGGTCCCTGAAGTTTTTTTAAGATCTCTTCTGGCGTACGAGTTCGAATTTTTCCTAAGCGAATGCGATTTTTTTGCCCTTAATTTTTTGCTCTAACCTAACTTAACAAAATCCGCGCTCGACTGACCTTTGCATTTTAAGTTTTTGGGGGCAGAAGTTTTCGTTGCGAATATCCACTCAGTGATTTCCATCAATTGGCTGCAAAGGCGATTGAACAGTAGTCGTGTTAAAAAACCGCTGATATACTTCTCATGCTTCAGTGCCGGAGTGGCGGAACTGGTAGACGCGCCGGATTCAAAATCCGGTTCCTTCTCGGGAGTGTGAGTTCGAGTCTCACCTCCGGTACCAAGGCAAAAAGTAATAATTTATGAAAACAAATGAGTTCAGTTACGACCTCCCCGAAGGTCTAATAGCGACAGAGCCAACTGAATCTCGCTCGGGTAGTCGCATGTTGCACCTTGATGTCGGTTCTGAGCAAATTAATCATCTCGTGTTTAGCGATCTTCCAACCCTCCTAAACTCATCTGATTTACTGGTCTTTAACAACACCCGGGTTATACCTGCAAGGATATTAGGAACCAAAGATACAGGAGGGAGAGTGGAGCTTATGCTGAACCAGATCCAAAGCAGGCACCGAGCGGATGCGCTAGTCGGTGCCAGTAAACCACTTCGTGTGGGCGCCAGGGTTCATCTTGGAAAAGGAATTGAAGTTTTGGTTGAAGGGCGCGAAGACAATTTATATCGCCTACGGTTCCCTGAACCCGGCGTTCTAGCCATTGCAACTGAGCTCGGGGAGGTTCCATTGCCGCCTTACTTAAAGAAAAGACCAAGCGATCATGACCAAGCTCGCTATCAAACAATATACGCTAAAGTTGACGGCGCGGTCGCCGCGCCAACAGCAGGCCTTCATTTCGACGACAATATTTTGAAAGAAATCGACAAAAAGGGAATAAATCGTGAAGAGATTACCTTGCATGTTGGTGCCGGGACTTTTTTGCCTGTACGTGGTGATGACGTCCTGAGTCATAAAATGCACAAGGAAGCACTTCAGGTAGATTCCCGCGTGTGTGATGCAGTCGCTTCCTGCAGGAATTTGGGCGGAAGAGTCGTCGCGGTAGGAACTACTTGTGTTAGGTCGTTGGAAGCGGCCTCAATTAAAGGGGTATTAAAGCCAACGCAGGGAAGTACAGATCTTTTTATATACCCCGGATACGACTTTCAAGTAGTTGACGCTATGATTACAAACTTTCATCTGCCGAAATCGACTTTGATGATGCTAGTCAGTGCTTTTGCAGGCTTGGAGAATATTCAAAAAGCTTATCGAGCAGCTATTGAGGAGTCCTATCGATTCTTCAGCTACGGTGATTCTATGTTTATTACACAATAGGTTTTGTCTTCGTGGCGATATCATTTTCCATCAATAATACAGACGGCTTAGCAAGAAGGGGGACGATGACTTTCCACCGTTTGAATGGGGAAAAGTTAGAGGTACAGACACCCATTTTTATGCCTTGTGGGACATATGGGACAGTAAAGGGGCTAACTACAGAGCAACTGGAAAATTTGGGAACCCAAATTTTACTTGGAAACACATATCATCTCATGCAGAGGCCTGGTCAAGAGGTTATCGATAGTTTCAAGGGGTTGCATAAATTCATGAATTGGTCGAGGCCGATTCTTACTGATTCAGGCGGCTTTCAAGTTTTTAGTTTGGGTAAAAATGTAGTTGTAGATGAGGAGGGAGTTACTTTTCGTTCAACACTTAATGGAGATAAGATCTTTGTTTCTCCGGAAAAGTCTATGCAAATGCAGCTCTCACTGAATTCTGATGTGGTTATGTGTTTTGATGAATGTACCCCGTATGGAAAGACTAAAGAGGAAACGAATGAATCTATGCTTCGCTCGATGCGATGGGCCCACAGAAGTAAGCAGGCCTTCGAAGGAAACCCGAATGCCATTTTCGGGATAATTCAGGGTGGCATGCATGAAGACTTGCGTCTTGAATCTCTTAGTCGATTAACTGAGATCGGCTTTGATGGATATGCTATCGGTGGGCTTTCAGTTGGAGAGCCTAAACAAGAAATGCGAAGAATTATTCAGAGGGTAGCTCCAATGATGCCGGGCGACAAGCCACGATACCTAATGGGAGTGGGCACACCCGAAGACCTAATTGAAAGTGTAGCCAAAGGTATTGACATGCTAGACTGTGTCATGCCAACTCGGAACGCGAGAAACGGGCATCTGTTTACGAGCTTCGGTGTTTTGCGGCTCCGAAATTCAGCTAACAAGCGAGATGATCTGCCGATTGATACAAATTGTGCTTGTTACACATGCTCCAATTATTCTCGGAGTTATTTGCATCATTTGGATAAATGTGGGGAATTGCTTGGGGCTACTCTTAATAGCATCCATAATCTTCATTATTACCTATCTCTAATGGCAGATTTGCGCGAGTCTATTGAGAAAAATAGGCTGAAAATCCAGTTGGAAGAAATTTACGAAGGATGGCGCAAGAAGCGACCTATAAACTAGAGTCCTAGAAGTTTGCTCCCCTCGTTTTAATCGGAGAGAATAGTCCGCTTAATAAAAATCTTATAGAGAATGGACCAAGTATGTTTAATTTATTAATCCCTTTGGCAAACGCCACAGACGCGGCGGCACCGCAAGGAAGCCCGCTGCCACTCGATCTCTTTATAATTATCGCTTTCGCCTTAGTGTTTTATCTCATCGTTTGGAGGCCACAAAGCAAAAGGAATAAAGAGCATAAGGAACTCGTTGCGGGGCTTGAAAAAGGAGATGAGATTATCGCCGGCGGTGGTTTGGTGGGAAAAATCATTAAGGTTGAGGATCAATTTATTGTTATTGAAGCAGGTACCGGGGTGGAATTAAAATTACAAAGATCGGCAGTGGTGCAGGCATTGCCAAAAGGTACTATCAAGAGTATATGATGACTTACATCAAATGATTAATCGGTATCCGCTTTGGAAAAAGCTCGTCGTATGTTCGGTGGTCTTTCTCGGAGCTATTTATGCTGCCCCAAACTTGTATCCGCCCGATTACGCGGTTCAGATATCCAGTAGAGATGCCGATGGATCGGTTTCTGAAAAAGCTTTTTTAGCAGCAACAGATAGACTTAGGCTTGAAAATATTGACTACTTTGGCGCAGAGAATAATGGCAGCACTGCTCTCATAAGAGTTAAAAGTGATCAAGATCAATTAAAAGCGCGCGATTTTATTCAATTCGCGCTGCTAGACTTTTCGGGGGATTATGTAGTTGCTTTGAATTCGGCGCCAAACACGCCTGAATGGTTGTCTAATTTGGGTGCCGTTCCGATGAAGTATGGTCTTGATCTGAGAGGAGGCGTTCACTTTCTTATGGAAGTAGATACCCCTTCAGTTATATCCGAGCGATTAAAAGC
>JAYYDI010000095.1:0-14396 GCA_036161055.1 Pseudomonadota bacterium | reverse complement strand
CGGTTGTCATATGGCTAGCAAGCTTGATCCAGTGCCTTTTTGTTTTATCTTGCGCGTTTACAAAGCGAACAAACAAACCCTTACAACTGTAAGATCGAGAATTTCTATTCGCCTCTATGTCTTCAACATACTTAAAATCCTTGGTGTCATGATCAAACACGCTTGATTTTTTAAAGTGTTTTCTCTGGGTGTGCTCCATCGATTCTTTTTTAATTGAGCCTGGCCCTTCAACCACAATAGCCAGTATATTTCCCTGGTGATCTCCACTCGATTCAAACTTCGTTACGAGGCCTTTTGCGTCAACCGCGCTAAAATGATTGCTGTAAGATCCATCCGCGGACGCATTGTGAGAGACGGAGACGGCAACGAACAATCGCTCGTTTAATTCCGGTCGAATTGGGGTTTTCTCTGATTGATTACCTTCTGTCTTAGACGAGTTGTTTTTCTTCGTGCTTTTAGAATCAGAGGAAGACTTTTCACTCTCATTTCCCTTTTGATGGTCGATAGAGCTCGGCCCGAGGTCAGCCTCTGAGACTACCTCCCTGACATTGAAAAAGTGTCCTGGTTTGAGATCACCGCACGAACTCGTTCCATCGAGAGATGCTTTCCCAGCCGAGATTTTTTTGTTTGCAGTATCTGATCTCTTTTGAGCCTCATAATCAGTTGCGCCATATTGAACCACATGCATCTGCTCCATATTTAGCAAAGGTTTCTTAAATTCATCATTCTCGTAATAATCGACGATAGATGTATTTACCTCTTCCCATGTCGCATGCTTCTGAGCGAGCATTGTATGAATACCCGCCGTCGTGAGATTCTCCTGATATTTAAAGTCCGAAATATAATCGTCTCTCTCCTGACCTCCTTCCGAATAGGAAAGCAACAAAGACTTAATGCGATCTCCGTTCTCCTCTGTAAACCCGTATTGGTTAATCTTTCGCTCGTAGATAGGTTGATAAAACGCTTGATCGGTGATCACCATCTGTTGGTTAGTGTCAGTATGTTTAAAATAATAAAATAAATTAACTTTTTTCATGAGACCGGTAATGAAATCAAGGTCGGTTTCACCGGTCTGGATCCAATCTTGTTTTCGATAATTTGCTAAACCAAGAGAATGAAACTCAGCATCTATTGAATTAGCTCTCAGCACCGACTTGACAACATCAACGATAGTCTTCGATTCAAAGATTCGATAGTGGCTCTGCAAGCTTAGCCGGAAAACGGCAGGTTTGGCCTCTAAATGATATTTTCCACGCTCACCCATGGCAAAACCTGTTACGATCCCAGTGAATAACGAAACGGGTCTTCCATCTTTGCGAGTTTGGTCACCTGGGTACACGCCTTGACTTATATCTGCTTGAGTCTCTGGCAAGCCAAGTCGAATCGATACTTTACTGCCGATAATTTCATCGAAGATAAAAGAGCCTCGTCCCTTTTCAATAAAATTCTCTCTAAAAGATTGTCCTCTAGAATCTCGCTTACCACGCTGAAGAGGGTGCGCCTGAGGGTTTATCCTTGAAAGACGAGCTCCGCGCAACTGATTGTCGTCGTGGGGTTGCCCTCCTGAAACATAATCGTTAGCAACGCACTCTAAATTATAGGTGTAAGGCTTCGAGATTTCCTCACTCCCGGAGAAACTTTGTAATCTCATGATGGAGTCGTCAATTATCCGACCTCCGCTCAAGGTAATAAGCATGTCTAAGCTACACCGAGGCTTTGTCTGGCTGTATTTTATCTCTTCAACCCAGAGGTTTTTGTTCTCATAATTCTCCATTAAGCCGCCTCATTCTTTTCAGTCCCAGATATCGAAGGCTCAATTACGAACTTGGGGAAGCTCTCAGCTTGCTTCACGGCACGCTCGGTTCTCAACCAAGACGTTTGCCCAAGCCTGAAGTCATTCTCTATTTTTGCGTGGGGCACCTTCTCCCAAAGTAAAATAATCTCGACATTTATTTCGTAAAGGCCATCGACTAGAGCAGAGGCTAAATGGCAAAAATCCGGGTGTTCTTCTCCCCCAGGTAAAAGGGCTAGGCATCTTTCCCTTGAATTAACGAATAATTGAAGATTAATCCGGCTTGACTGATCCCAATATTTTTTACCGAGGGCACCGCCAGAACCAAGAGTCGAAGCGCCGCCAAGTTTCGCTCGGTACGCACTGGGCAATGCCCGCCAGGAACCTTCACAAGGATCTATCGCTACCCGCAATGCGAGCGTTTCGGTGAGGATATTTCTTAGCAGAGAATAATTAGTGCGACGATTCGCTAGAGCTACCGAAAATGTCTTCCAAAATTCGCCGTACCTTTGAGGAAATCTCCTTGCTAGGGCCGCGTTGGTCGGCAGACCGGAAACAGCCTCGAAAAGATTTTTATGAGGATAATCACTCTCAGATCCATTAAAGAGCATGGGATTAAAAATTTTTCTCATTTCAAAAAGAGAATGTAAGAGCCGATCATTGAAAATATTTATGAAGTCGTTCGGGCCTCGATTTCCTTCAGCTTCTTCTCGGTAAAATAATTCGGAGAAAATATCTGGAAGCGGACCATTTTGAGAAGAAAGATTGAAACCGTTTACGCTTAGATCTAGCTCAGACTCAGGACCCCGCTCGCTGATGCGAACGTCCTCGATAAAATTAACTTTGAAAGCAGCAGAGTTTTCTCCTTTCATGCGCAAGGCGCTAAAAGCTCCATCATTTGCCTCTGAACCCTCTAAAAGCCGAAGTGCCTGGAAAAAATTGAATTCCTGGCCTCTCGCACGTAGCTCTGCTACGCTAGTATTTTGTGTCCAGTCATCGGTTGCCATTTAAATACCCTTTCGTTGCCTAGCTTAAGTTCCAAGGAAGAAAACGAATTAATATGTGAAAAAAGAGCGAGATATTGGTTAAGCACTGAGCCAAAAAGGGTAGGACTACCCTCAAATTTTCGCTCATTAAGAACCAAAGTATACTTAGTACCCCTGTAATAGCCTCGCCATCCCCCGATCTTTGAGGGCGCGACACCCTCTTCCGCGTCCAGTTGTTCGATACTTTCGATTTGCCTCTGACCAACTAGGTCTTCCTGATTTACGTATAGATCAAGCGCCTGCCTCAAAGAATCTCTCGCAGTATTGGGTTCGGATAATGCGACGTGATAGAGAGATAAATGAGAGAGTAGTTGCCATTGACGCTCTTCTCCCAAGCTGCTTTTTCTGTACCGGGAGGGCCTACTGACGAGTTTTATAGAATTAAGCGGACCACTCCCAATCAAAGCGAATTCCTGTCCGACAGGCATTGATTCACAAAGAGAATTATTACAACAAATCGTTTTGGCAAAAATCGTTTCACTCGTTGGGGCATCGCGCTCATGATCTGCATTAAAAAAAGAAAGCCAAACATCGTTGCCTTGGTTCTTGCGATGATAACTTTCCTCAAATTGGGAGATCCAACCGTATTTATCTTCGACATTTTCGGAGAGTGCAGGCGAAAAATAAGGGACTAACTCACGCTGTTGGCCTCTAGAATCAATAGAAAAAACTTTCTCGACTCGATAAATTTCATAATCGTCGGGTTTCTGCCGATCCATTGCGAGCTTGTGACGAAATTCCTTGTTATTTACCGGTATCGGTTCGCTCGTTTTTTGAAAAAGATTTGTAACAGGGGCGCAGTTTAATTTGATAGAACGGTGATTGAGGGGGATTTTTTCGGGTAATTTTTCATTCAATACTAAAGCGAAACTTGCGAACTCTTTTACTTCCTCCTCTTTAGTCGCCACTGCGAGACTTTCTAATCCCCTAAGCTCAAAGAATAAAAATTTTTCTGGAAAGGTGAAATAATCGTGCAATAAGGTTAGGCCCAACTCCTGCTTGGAGTCACGGGGAAAAATTCTCTCGTCGTCATCGAATCCATTTACCTTAAACGCCCCCCGATCTAAGATTTTTCTAATTTTTCCTTCATGGTCCAGGACCGCGACACCGATGAGGTGGCGATAGAGGATTTCAAGAAATAAAAAACGATATTCTTCATCAACATCAATGAAAAATCTCACTGGGTTTCCAAAGTCTAGATTCTCTGCGGCGCCTGGCTGACTTTCCCCTAGCTCAATTTTAAGCACCGATTGAACTCGGGAAAAACGTGTTTCTAATTCAGGATACTGACTGCTCAATTCTTTTTTGACTGATAAGACCTCCAAAGGCCAAAGCAAGGTGTCATAGCAAGTCGAGAATCGACACTTTCCATAATCAGAAGAAGCTTCGTTCGTGCTTAGGAGATTGACAGGCTCCATTAGCGAGCCACCAGGCAAGAGATATCCATCACCAAAATTTGCAGCAAAACCGTCGACTTCGAATTCTGCAATCGACATTGAAGGCGTGGATGCTACAAGCTGAGGATAAAATTGTTGGAGAAGGATAGTCGCCAGCTTACTCGATTCAGATTCAACCATCAACCTCAAACGAGAATGCATCCAAGCAAAAGACTGCAGAAGATGCTCGACGTGCGGGTCACGCGACCGACCGTTTGAGAGAGCCAACTCAGAAGCTATATTTGGGTACTTCTCGCCAAACTGAGATGCGTTACTCCTTAAGGCTTCCATCTCCGAGACGAAATAAGAATTTAATTGGTTTCGCGATGTCGCTACCATTTGTCGCTATCCTGTAACCGGCACAGACACACCAAAATCGTGATCTTCCTGATTAAAATCGATCTTTCCCGAAATCATGAAGACCTTTTGTCCGAATCGATCTTCATGTTCAGCAACCCGAACTCTGCAGTCTTTTAACCGAGGCTCATAAAGTGCTATCAGCTTTTCAACTTCTAACGCGTAGCCAGCCAAACTCTCGTAGTTGTCGTCTATATCAACGATACTTCGTAGTCCATAGTTCAAAACACTGTCTGGCAGTGCTGCGGCAACCGAATCCATCCCATAAAAATAATTTTTCTGAGAGAGGATCCTTTGCAACTCCGTTTCGATAGCAGTCCTAAGCTCGTTGAGGCTGCTGTAAAACGTTTTTTTTCCTCTTCTGCTTGGAGAGCAGAGGCGATCAAACAGAAATCGCATCGGCTGACCCTCCTCTTCCCGCTGACTTAAAAATTTTCACTCCCAAACTAGGCCATCGGGCCGCGATTTCTGGCAACACTCCAATCGTAGACATAGCTTCCGGTAATCCTGGATTGGCTATCTTGGTTAGCTGTTGCCCACTGAATATCAGTAAAGTTGAGAGTGATTTGTTCAGTCGCCATATCATTCGGATGTGATTGAGCCTCGACCGATGAAACCATGCAATTCCAGAGCTTAACGGTCATGATTGACCCGATAATGCTGCCTCCATCAAGATTAGCGTTCCGACATAAAAATATCTGCGTCGGATTCGCGCCATCATCAATGGGCGCAGCAGACAAGCAATGCTTGTACAAGAGAGGAGATGTCTTATCTAGATATTTCGTCGCCGTAATATCGTTCAAAGAGGGACGTCCAGAAGTTCTCGCGGCATTACTCACATCAGTTGTCATCTGTTGCTTCATGCCAAAGTGCATGGAAACTAATTCGATGCAGCCGGTCAGGTCCTCGCCCGTGTCAATCACGGTTCCGTCGATCAAACTGGCACCTTCAAGTTCATCGAGTCCCGGTTTTAATAATACTAAATCCATAGCTTTATCCTTTTATTAATCCTTGGTTAAGCCGGCAAATCGGCGACTAGACGAATAGATGCAGTTAACTCTTCTAGCTGAAAATGTGGTCTGAGGAAAACCGTGGCTTTATATGCCCCAACTTTCCCTTCAACATCCGTCACCTCAACCCTCGCCTCCCGCAGAGGGTATTGTGCCTTGACATTTTGAGGGGGAGAATCATCCAAGAGTACATATTGAGATATCCAGGTGTTGAGATAATCCTCAACATTTTGACGAGTCATAAAACTACCGATTCGCTCTCTCATCATCACCTTGATGTAATGTGCAAAACGAGAGGCTGCTAACATATAGGGCAACATCGCCGAAACTTGCGCATTTTTCGTGGCAGACTCGGTCAGATACATCTTTGGTTTGTTTGTTGTTTGCCCGCCGAAAAACGCAGCTTTGTCAGTCCCTTTACAATGGCAGATAGCCATAAACCCCAAATCGTTTAGTTCCTTCTCTCGACGATCTGTGATGGATACCTGAGTTGGACAGGACAAGGTTATGTCTCCCTCTTCTGTTTCAAAAGTATAAGCAGGCAAACCTTCGACCAAACCCCCACCTTCTACACCTCTTATCGCGGCGGTCCATCCGTATAGCGAGAAAGCATTTGTGATTCTCTGTCCTAAAACGTAGCTGGGGTTTCCCCAAAGTACCTTCTTAGCATCTACCTGCTTGAAAGACTCCTCAAACTCGATCCCATCATCGCCTTTGGAGACAGCCATCACCGGGTTACCCTGTTTGTCTCGAACCAACTCTCCCTCTTCATCGAGCTGATAACGATTGAGACTTACGTCTTCATCAAAGAAAATTCCCTCAACAGGGTTATCTTCGTGATGGTAAGGAAGTCGCATCATCACCTTCGGCAAGGTCAAAGTCAGGTATCTCGAATCCTCGCTCTCTCTAAACGATCGCCATTTAATTAATTCGGCGCTCTCAAATATTTTTGAAAGGTCTCTTGGTTTGTGTAGCTCTGCGAAATCCTCCATATCAAAAAGCTTCGCGTAAGCGCTACTGATGAAGGGAGCATGCGCTGCCGCAGCAACGTTGCTGAGCTTTTCCATAAAGTTGGCGTCTCGGGCGCTTCTTCCCAACTCGTAATCACCAATCAGCAAACTATAAGGCTCTCCACCGAAGGTGCCATATTCGTTCTCATAGACAATCTTGAATAATGCGCTCTGGTCAAACTCGACCGCTTTATCAAGATCTTTGTAGAGATCGTCGTAGCTGATGTTTAATAATTTCAGCTTCAGATCGGCACTGGTTTCGGTGTTGGTCACGAGATAGCTCAATCCGCGCCAACTAGCCTCCATACTTTGAAAATCATCATGATGCAAAATATAATTTAGCTGCCGACTGATCAATTTATCTTTTTGGGATATGCGCGCCGAAATTAGACCGCTCACATTGACATCATCGCCAGCTTTCTTGAGAAGGTCGTTGTTTACTAAAATCTGTAATGTGAACTCTGCTATTAGCTCAAGCGCATAAGGGACCTGGCTTTCTTCTAGTGTCATCTTGCCTGTGTTTAGAAGATCGTGGATTACAGAACCCTCTCCACGCTCCTTCGCCGGGAAAGCCGCAAGTATAGCTGCGTCTCTGTCCTTCGAGTCCTCAATCTGGGCAGCCTCCTCCAAAGCTTCTTTCGCGCTATCAACCGCTTCTTTCAGTTCGTCGGACTGATCAGAGAATTCTAAAATTCCGTCTATCACTTTCAAAAGCGGATCATTTCCATCTAATTTTCCAAGAAAATCTCTAAGCCTTGAGCGCTGATCATAGATTGACTTTAAATCTCCCACCTGCTGCAGAACAGCCACAGGATCAAAGGCGTCCATATCTTTAAACTTGATTCCAACGCTTAGGCTAGCTCCGCTGCCAGGCAAAGTCCTAGGAACTTCAAACGCGACTCTTGGCTCGATCGATTCCATAACCTTGTTGAAGTTGTCTCGATCGATTTGAACCATTTTTCTATCACGCACCGGGGGCAACGCCTTCTCAGACTTACCAGAGAGAGGAGCGAGAATTCCCACGATAAAAGGAATCTCCTTCTTCTCAGCAGCTCCACCCGTCTCCACGTCATAGGTGATCTGAACACGCGGCGAGCGTACCCTATTCAACTTGTGTTGTGTGCTTTCTGACATTCTCATGCACTCCCATTTCTCATGTAAATTTCTCTGCCACCATGGTGACGTTTTTGTAAAACCCCCTCAGTCACAAGATGCGCTAGGGCGGCTCGGATAAGAGATTTCTCGTCTCTTAACCTTTGCCTTGAAACCCACCAATCAGAAATTCCTTCTAATGTATCTCCGGCCTCTGGATGAGAATCAAAGTACTGTTCAATTTCGCGCGCTACGCTTTTTATTTTATTTTCGTCGCGCCTCTCGTCTTTATTGACGTTCAAAGCAATCGTTGTGCTCATAAGTATCCTTTTGTGTCGTTCAAAGTTTCGTCACGCTTAGAAATCATTACAATCATCGTGCCAACTATGAAAAATTATCTATCCTATTGAATTTATTGTATTTTTTATTTTGGGGGGAAGATTAGAGTGGGGTGAGCCGACCCCATGTTTTTTCATGAAAAAAAGGCGGCCGCATAGATAAATTAGGCGCTAAGGGAAATTAGGGCTAAAAAGTCCCATGAGGCAAAAAAACCCAGGAGCTTAGGTGTTTTTCTATAGATTTATGACTGGCAAGCTAGTTGGACATGCTATGCTGGGTAAAGCTACTGATACCTATTTAAACGTACGTCTTTCGGTCTAGCCCATGTTTTTGCATCAATCGACTGAACGCGCGTCTTTCTTTCTTCGCTATAGTGGCCGCGCGAGAAACGTTGCCGCCAGTTTCCTCAAGAAGCTTGTGCAAATACTCTTTCTCGAATTCCTGGATTAGCCTCGCCTTCTCGACAGCAAAGCTTTGCAGTTCTTCCTCGGCTACTTCAATCTCATCTTCAAAATTATGATCAGGGAAGAGATAGCTAAGATCACAGATATACTCAGAGTCAGTCATTAAAAAAGCTCTTCTTATTGTCGTTTCAAGCTCACGCACGTTGCCCGGCCAAGGGTATCTCGAAAGCTCGTCGATAATTTCAGTCGAAAGATATTTTCCCGGGTGCCCCTCTTCCATTGCAAGCTGCGCTAAGTAGTATTGAGCGAGAAGTTGAATGTCTTCGCCACGTCTCCTCAGGGGAGGCATGGTGACGTTAAGAATATCTAAGCGGTACATCAAATCCTGTCTTAGCAAATTCTTCTCTACTAATTCTTTCGTGTCTTTGTTTGTAGCCGAGATAACCCTCACTTCAACGTTTTTAACTTTATTACTCCCAATCGGTCTTATTTCTCCTTCTTGCAAATAACGTAGCAAAGAAACTTGAGCCTTTGGACTCAAAGCGTCGACTTCATCCAGAAAAAGTGTTCCGCCGTTAGCTGTCTCTAAAAGACCTACCCTGTCCGTTGATGCGCCGGTAAAGGCTCCTCTTTGATGGCCGAACAATTCACTTAAGATCAATTCATCAGTAAACGCTCCGCAGTTAATCGGAACAAAAGGTTGTCCTCGCCTGTCGCTTATGTAATGAATAGCTCTTGCGACAAGTTCTTTACCCGTCCCGCTTTCACCTCGGACAAAAACCGGCGAGTTGTTGCGAGCGACTTTTTTTATATTTCTCATCGCTTTCGCAAAAACTTTCGACTTGCCCAACAAGTTAAGTTGGAGATAAAACTCCTCCTCTACCTCTTTGCTTTGGAATGGTAGCCTCTGAACAATCTTTTGCTCACAAAATAAGATGGCTTTGGCGATCTCCCTACCTGACCCAGTCCAATGAATAGAATACCCCGTTTTCTTACTTGTCGGCGGAACCGCGTCAAGAAAAACATCAATTAGCTCAGCATTGTTAGGGTTGAAAGGGGAGATTGCCTCGGCCTCTTTTTGAGCTCGGTCTTCGTATAACTTTATGAGAATGACTGGGCTCTCTTCTGCAATGCTGTAGTCTGAATCGTACTCAAACCAGTCAACGTCCCTTAATCCCTCTCTAGATAAGGAGAGGAGGAAGGCAGTTCTGTGTCCAGCTTTTAGGAACGAAATAACCTGGACCTTGGTATCAGCAAAGATCATTTGCAGCGTAAACCTCTATCTATGCGAACCATAATATGTATGAAACGTTATGATTGAAACCGTTATTTCGATTTATCCGCTAATCTCTTACCAAGAAGCGAGCTCTATACCAACTATGCCCAGCAACGCTGCAGTTCCAACAAGAAACAACAGGAATCGATGCATCACCGAATTATACGTGCACTGTATGATCGAGTGAATAACCCTTGATCCAACATAGACCCAAGCTAAGAGGATCTGAGCGCTCTCCACTGTCCCCATTACAGCTAAGCCTATTGCTAAAACATAAAAAAGCGTTGGTTGCTCGTGCAAATGATTATAATTGTCGCTAACTCGACGAATCCCAGCGGGTAGTTTTACTGCAACGTCAGACGCGTTTTCGAGTTCCTGCGGCAAGATATCATTCTTCGTCAGATAAGTAAGTCGAGTGGACATCATCCAGCCCAAAATTACTAAGGTCCACGCAACAAGGACAACGACTGGCTCAAGAATTAAAGTTTCCATTTTTTGCTCTCCGAAAAAAATATTCAGAAAGTATAACTTTTTTTCAAAATTAATAAGCGAAGCTAATCCCAAGGAATAATTCTATGAGGAACCATCAATAATTGCGCAGTCTGCCGAAGTGCGGGATCAAGACTTTTTTGACAATGAATGGCTACCTTCCTTACAAGCTCACCTGCTGCTGTTTCGTTCCAATACCAATCCTCAATAGCACCAATCTCGGTCGCGCCAGGTTGCTGAAGAGCAGCCTCAAGGTAAAAGGCATTCAAATCATCGGTCGCTAACTTTAGTCTGAGTGAATCGTGATTAGAATCTCTCACCCCAGCGAAAAATTCATGAATAAACGGAGCTAAATCTTCTGGATTTAAATCAGCTATTCCAAAAGACGTTCTACCTAAGCTGGCTTTCCTTCTTTCAAACCAAGGTCTCAGAAGAGACATCTCTTTTTTAATACTCGCTGGGAGGTCTTCTTCCTTCGCCTCTTCCTTGCTAAAAGAAATGGGACAAATCCAATCTTCAGAAGTCTGAGCACCTCGCGGGACCTCTTCAGTAAATTCCAAGAAAATTGGACCATCGGTTTGAGTCAAGAGTCCTAAAGCAGCGTCCAAGACACGATGCTGAAACGAAGCGTCTTTTGGAGATCCCAGTGGTCTTCCAAGAACAAAAGGCAAAGATAGCACCCTCGGGGGAGAAATCTTTTTCGCCTGTTGAGGAACTAAAGATAAAGCCACTGTCGGGATTCCCGTCCTTTCCAAATAGTGAGCAAGCCCGCATACTGCGCGCGTGCAGGCGGGTCATATTGGGATCAAAATTACCCCGTCGACTTTATCAGCAAGAAGATTCTTCGATAGCTCCGCGGCCGCAGGACGCAATTTCTCAGGTGAAACAGCTCCCATAAAAGAATAGTGATAACGGGACAACTCACCGACCTCTTTAGCGGCGACTTTTTCTCTGAGTCTGTCAATAGGGAACACCACATTATAGTCTGTAGCGAAACCGGTCCGATCAAAATTTACCGAAACGTGGCTCATCACCAGTTCTGTCTCATCTTTTGAATCAATAATTCGATAATCGATAGAGTCGATAGAAAAAGCTGGCTCCCCTCGATGCATAAGTCCAGCCGTTGAAATCAGAGCAACCTTTCTTTTGTTGAGAGGAGGACCCCCCGCAGCTTTGGTCAAATCATAATCGGGGACTGGAATATTTGAGAAAATCTCTGGAACCTCGGAACCTTTCAACGTGTTTTCCCTAACCGCTTTTACGAATCTTTACTCATAGAAAGAAACATACTTTGCGTGTCGTCAAAAGCTTTAAAACTAGCGATTTTCCCATCGATGACCTCAAATTTGTGCAGCGATTCAGTCTCTAACCCTTTAGCCGTCATTTTCAGATGAACAATAACTGTATTATCAGCGATGTAACGATTAAGTTCGGTTAAATTGAATCCGGGCCAATGAACTGGAAGCACTTCGAAGACTTTATCTATCGTAGCTTTTGTTCCCTTGTGGACGCCAGATTGAGGAAGATCTCCAAGAATCGTAAACGTTAGCTCATCAGAATGAAGAGCACTCCACCCTTCCATATCACCCGTAGAAAATGTCTCGTAAGCTTTCGTGACCACCTGCGAGGGTGAGAGTTCTGATCCTAATTTTTCAGCCCCTACGAAAGAAGCAACATTCATCATGATGAGACCTAACAGGATTTTTTTCATCGGGAATCTCCTTGCTTTGAGTTAAATTTCTTTGGCACGCGAATATCGGATTACAGCATTCCTCTCTCTTTCAAATTCATTTTTCTTAAGCCGATCAACTTCGCAAACAAATAAAAAACGCTCTGTCGTACAATTCTTTTTGTTAAACCGATCATCACAGTGCTTGCTATGAAATATAGCTTTAGTTTCGTTAGCAGCAAAACATGCGGCTTCGGCTTTTTGTAAAATTCCTGCCTTACCAGCCACATTGTAATTTTTTCCAAAACGCCACTTATTTTTGTGCGCTACCGCTACTTTACTCTCACCAAAGCTGACTATTGAGGGCGGCACATACTCATATAGCGAGCTACATCCGATGCTACTCAAATAAAAACCTATGATCAAAAAACGAACTATCGGTGCTGTAAAAACTTTTAAGTACTTGAGCATAGATTAATAGTCCTGGAACCAAAAAAAAAATTTCTAATGCATTCGAACAAAACATCGTTAATTAGGAGAAATCGTTCAGAAAGCTCCCTTTATCATAAGACCCGAAAGCCCTCGAGCGGTAGTGTCGACTATCGCTTTTTCTGCATCTAGTTTTCTATCGAAAGGACCAATTAAAACCCTGTGTAATCCAGGTCCAACAGTGTTTACAAAAATCGTCTGCTGAGTATATCCCTCTAGAATTGTCTCTGCCCGCATTCGATCAGCATTTCTTTCCGAGGAAAATGCGCCCAATTGAACGTAATATCGCTTTACGACATTATCGGGCTCAGTTGATGGAAAAAGAGTTTCTACATCTGCCGTTTTGAGGGCTTCGAATACGTCTTCTTTTGCTTTATCTATGAATTTCTCTAATTGAAGCTCTTGAACCATTTCCGATGTGCCAAGCCCTTGCCATGTGGCTTGATTAAAGAAAAAGCTGGCACCGAAACCAATAAGCAAACCAAAAGCAAACCGGAACATCTCAAGATTCCTCTAAAGAATTTAGCGGGTAAGACTTTAGCACTAACCAAAATGTTACTCACCCAAAAAGTGGAAAAAAAATTACAACAATTCGCGATTTCAAATAGACTATTTCAGTCGCTTTTGCTTGATATATGATTAGGAACAGTAAATAAAGAAGGAGGAAACAAGATGAGATTTTTAGACAAATTACTTGCAGGCCGAGATCGCCAAGCCTACGCTCTCCTGAGGATCGTAGCCGGATTTTTATTTATATTTCATGGATCTCAAAAACTTTTCGACTTTCCTCTCGAGTTTCCATATCCGATGAGCCCTCTAATGCAAGCGGCTGGCCTAATTGAGGTGATAGGTGGCGCGATGATCATGTTAGGTCTTTTCTCGAGACCAGTTGCGTTCTTATGCAGCGGAACAATGGCTGTTGCATATTGGATGGCCCACGGGATGAGAGACCTTTTTCCTATATTAAATGGTGGAGAACTCTCTGCTCTATATTGCTTCATATTTCTTTTTATTGCGTGCAAGGGATCCGGTATCTGGAGCGTGGACCAAATCATCAGCAGTAAAACTGAAAATGAAAACTGAGGGGTGACTCGGATATTTTTCAGGGAGAGCAGTTCAACAGATTCGCTAAGTTTGCTGTAACATTCGGAGGTTATTCATAACCTCCAATCTTTTTACTAGCAATAGCACTGCCAACCGGACGATTGCTGGTTCCTTGCTCACTTCGATTTCTACCTGCTCGCTATCAATGACAAGCAAGTCTGTGTTTTTGCTAGCGACAACACCGTAGGTCCTTGGTCTAACATCAAATAATGCGGATTCACCAAAGCATTCACCGACACCTAGCTCAGCGATCACCTTCATCTCCCTAGAAACCACTTGGACCAAACCCTTATTGATAAAAAACATGTCTTTGGCAATACTGCCAGTTTTAAATACTTCCTCATCGCGAGCGACGCGACGTGTTTTTAGTAAATCATAATTTTTATCAATGAACCCCTCTTCGAACGCGAGGTTCGATGAAGCTCTTGTCTGACCAAATATTCGTCCAATGCTATATTTGATAATCGTTTTAGAGAAAACGTTCGCTCTCTCGATGAATTTTCTGAGATCCGCACTGTTAAATTGTCTCACGGTTAAATCGGTCACTTGCTTAAACCTCAGTTTAGGAGACCTCGCAGCTATCGCTTCTGCGAAGCCTACAGGATCATGCACTTCTAAAGTATGTGTTGGAGACACACCCGTCTCAGAGTTTTTTTCACCAATGACTAACAAAGAGCCCGATTCTATAACATAAGCATAATCCTTATTGGAAAAATCAAATTGCTCGTCAGCGGCGACTTCAAGTACCTTAGTCTGACCTTTTACCTGATGAAGAAGAGTATCGAAATCCAGCATGTTTTATTAATTTTTTTTCGGTGCAACCAATTATAACCTAATCTAGCCCAGTATTAACCTTAAGTTATTTAAAAGTTCTCCCGACTTT
>JAYYDI010000094.1:0-11122 GCA_036161055.1 Pseudomonadota bacterium | reverse complement strand
ATGCAATGCGCCGGCTGGTATTTCAAGCTTGTCACCTGCGGACAGTTCTATTCGCGAACCGTTGGAATCCAAAATATAACTGGTCCCTTCCATGACATATCCACAGTTATCGACGTCGTGCCAGTGCAAAGGCAACTCTTCCATTCGCTCGGAGACATAAACGGTGGGCCATAGATCTAGTTTTTTTATATCATCAAGAACTTCTTCTTTATTAGAATGAAATCCATGTACGACTTTCATTGGGCCTGGTTTTAGCGGCACTTTGATCTCTTTTATTTTTGTTCTTTACACGGTAATACACTTTACTGCTTTAGTCGAATTTCAAAATTTCTAATCAAATCCTGATTAAATGAATAATTGAAATACGCTGTTCAACGCTTATGATGTGAAGATTCTAATTTTTAAAGCGATCAAGTAGTAAAACGAATGGATTCAATATCAAAGTATAATCAACTAGCAGTAGAGACCTCTAAAAGGGTTCATGCTGAGCGACGACTTGGCAACGAAAAGCCTCTTAAGCTTGAAAGATCGGTAGAGGAAAAGTTTCCCAGGGACTATCGCCCGGGTTTTGGAGGAGCGATGGAATATGAGAAAATGGGAAACCAGTCAGTCTCGCCTGAGACGCAAAGACTCGCAAAGCACCTCAACCTAGAACTTGAGCACTTGGGTATAACTCTAGGAACTATTGTTAGTGGTTTTGACCTAAAAAAACCATTGGATGATCCTCTTATCAGTTGTCTAAAGCAGATTTTTTTAGAGAGGAAAGTCATCTTTTTCAGAAATCAGGAAGTTAATCAAGATCAGTTAGCTAGATTCGCAAAATACTTTGGTGAGCTTGACGCATTTCCTTTTGGGAAAGGAAATGAAAAAAATCCGTTCGTACTGGAAATTGTCCATGGAGAAAATTCTCCTGGGTCCGAAAATGGCTGGCACACGGATGTTACATGGATGGAAAACCCGTCTCTAGGCTCAGTTGCACAATGCATCGAATTACCTCCCTATGGGGGCGACACACTTTTTTCTGACAGTCACGCCTGTTATCTAGGCATGCCAGAGCGTCTAAAAAATGAGGTTAGGGATGTCTGGGGCACAAACGATTACCGGTTATTTCTGAAAGCCAGCTCTTACAGTAGTCTCTCAGAGAAGCTAATTCACGATATCAAATCTACATTCAAATTTGGGGTGGACCACCCAATCTTGCGGACACACCCTGAAACCAAAAAAACTAGTCTCTACCTTAATGGGAGCTTTTTGAGATCCGGCTCGCTCTACAACAAAAAGACCGGCAGACCATTAGGGGAGGAGAAGTCAAGAGCCATTGTAAAAGAGCTCTTACGACAACACGATCAACCCGAATATTCCTGTCGTTTTAGATGGGAAAAAGGGTCGATAGCTTTTTGGGATAACAGAGCCGTTCAACACTTTGCTGCAAGCGACTATTACCCGCATCGGCGCGTATTAAGAAGAGTAACCATCAGCGGTGACAAGCCTTATTTCGATCCGGACAGTGATCGGGCTTATATTTCGCAAACCTCCCGCTAAAAAACAGTTTTGACCTGCGTACGGATTTGCGAGAAACTTTCAGGAAAAAAAGGTCACAGATTATGCTCTACCCCATATTTCAGTACGCGTATTTCGTTAATGATGTTGAAGAGGCAGCTCACAAATGGCATCGCCTTTACGGAGCAGGGCCATTTGTTTTAGTGCCTCATCACAAAACCGAAAAATTCCAGTACCGGGGAACCAAACAAGAAGCTGACGTCAGCTATGGCTTTGGATACTTGGGAGATAACCAAATTCAATTTATCCAGCAGCATGACGAGACTCCCTCAATTTATAGAGATATGTATCAAAAAGGGGAAGAGGGATTCCACCACGCGGGTTGCTTAGTCAATGACTTTGCAGCTGCTCGAGAAAGAATGCTGAATCTTGGATTCGCTAACGCCTGTGAATTATGGGCTGATGACGTTAACGCCGCTTACTTCGATACAAGAGAAGTTAATGGCGGCTTCACAGAAATCCATGGTGATCCCTTGCACATACTTGCGACTTTTGCTGGTTGGAAAAGAGCTCACGAAAATATGAAGCCTGGCGACAGTCCCATTATGGCAAGGGAGAATCCGTTTGCCGACGGCAGAGATCCAGACTACCTGTAAATAGCGAAGTCCTCTGGGTATTTATTCAGTTATGGGGTTGGTTCAAGATTTTTAAGATCTGCACGACCTAAAATTAAGTAAAACGTGGGCAAAACAAAGAGAGTAAAAAGGGTACCCACGGCCATGCCCGCGGATATAGTCAAACCAATAGCGAATCGGGAATTAGCACCGGCACCAAAAGCCATAAGAAGCGGAACAACGCCAAGAACTGTCGCAAAGGTAGTCATGAGGATAGGCCTCAGCCTCATAACCGCTGCCTCAAGCACCGCCTCCATGCGATTGACTCCTTCTTGTGTCTTTTTGTTCGCAAAATCAACGATCAAAATTCCGTGCTTACTAATCAGACCTATCAGAGTTAGCAATCCGATCTGAGTGTAAATGTTGATAGTGGAAAGCCCAACGGCGATCGGGACTATTGCCCCAAAAACCGATAGAGGAACACTAATTAATACGATTAGAGGGTCCCTAAAACTGTTGAAAAGCGCTGACAATACCAGGTAAATAAAGACTAGAGACGCGAAAAATAGTCCTAAAAATGCGCTAGTCTCTTGAACAAACCTCCGTGATTCACCCTCATACCCAATCCGAAAACCCTGAGGCGCGACTTTTGATAAGCGTGTCTCTAAAAATTCAAGCGCATCTCCCAGACTATATGGAGGCATAGGAAAACCAGCAATAGTTGCGCTATTTAGCTGCTGATATTGAGTCCGGGTATTTGGCTGGACACTTTGACTTACCGAAATTACCGAACTCATCGGGACCAAATCACCTTTTGCTGATCTCAGGTAATATCGCTCGAGCCACTCTTTGTTTAGGCGGAAATTTTTATCGGCTTGCAAAATAACTTTATAACTCTGTCCCTCGATGCTAAATCGGTTCGTCTCTCCCTCACCCAACATAATCTGCAACGTGGATCCAATTTGTTCCATCGAGATCCCAAGCCTAGAGGCCAGTTCTCTGTCTATTATTACCTCTAACTCAGGCCGGGAGATTCTTAAACTTTTATTCACGAAAGCAAAAACTCCAGAGTCCCGTGCCAGGTCTAGAAGAGTTTCAGCAACCTGGTCTAACTCAAAATAATCCGCGTTGGAAGAAATAACGAATTGAACAGGAAGACCGCTATCTGCGCCGGGTAATCCACCCCCTGAGAACGTAAATATCTCCAGCCCACCGATCCGATCATATTTCGACTGAAGTTCAAGACGAATTTCTTCAAGTTTTCGTTCTCTTTGATCCCAAGGCTTTAATTCGACTCCACCATAAACTTGAGAAGGAAGATTTGCTTGCCATGAATGAACAGCCTCTGGAATCTCCCTCCACGCATCTGTCATTTGATCAACAAAGAAATTGATATACTCTAAATTGGCGTAGTCGGGTGGTGTAGCGTAGGCGTAAATGTGGCCACTATCCTCTTGAGGCGCGAGTTCTTTTTGAGATATCAAAAGAAGTAAAGGAAGACTGACAGAGATAACAGCGCAGAAAAACAACATTGCTCCCTTGTTTTGCAGGGATACGAGCAGCAGGCTCCGATAAGACTCGTTTAATCTTCTAAAATTAAATTCTAACCAACCAGGAAAACGTCCCGGTTGGCCGGTGGTTGGAAACATATATGCGCACATAACAGGGGTAAGCGTAAGAGCTACGAACCCAGACACGACAACCGCGCCAGCTAGAGTAAGCGCAAACTCACTAAATAGCACTCCGGTCAACCCACCGAGAAAGCTGATTGGTAAGTAGACAGCTACCAGTGTGAGTGTCATCCCTATTACCGGCAACGAAATTTGCCGCGCGCCCTTAATCGCAGCCTCAAAAGGCTTCTCTCCAAGTTCGCTGTGCCGGTGAATATTTTCGACCACTACAATAGCGTCATCGACGACGAGTCCAATGGCGATCACCATAGCGAGAAGAGTGAGGAGATTAATGGAGAAACCCATCAGCCAAATAAAAAATAGAACACCGACCAAGGACAAAGGGATTGCCACAATCGGGATCGCTACTACACGCAAAGAACCAAGAAAAAGAACTATGACCATAACTACGATGATGCTTGCTTCAATAAGAGTTTCTTGTACCTCCTTTATGGCTTCTCCAATAAATTTCGACTCATCAAAATCAAGGAGCAGCTCCAAGTCTGCGGGGACACTGTTTTTCAATTCCTCTACCTTCTCTTTCACTCGTTTGGCGACTTCAAGTGGGTTAGCTCCTGGCGCTTGATAAATTGCGAGAAATACTGCCTCTTTGCCGCTCGAGTAGATGGCCCCGTCGTAATTTTCGCTCGCTAATTCAACTCTCGCAACGTCAGTCAGCGTAACTCTCCTGTCTCCCTTTTGCTTTATCACTATTTCACTAAATTTCTTTGGGCTTTGGATGTCTGTTCTCGCATCGACGGTAAATTGCACCAATGGCCCCCGAGTACTTCCCGCTGCACTGATATAATTTTCCCGCCGTATCACTTCATTAATCTCGGCCGCTGTGACATCCAACGCTGCCATCCGAGAAGGATCCAACCACGCCCTTAACGCAAACGCCCCGCTTCCCATAACTCGCGCTTCACCTACTCCCTCAATGGTGCTCAAAATTGGTTGAATAGAGCGTGTTGCGAAATCAGTCCTTTGCTGAACCGACATTTGCTCACTCAAAAGAGCGTAGTAGATCATGGCCTCATCGCCCGTTTGATTAGTCACCACTGGGTCCTCTACTTCCAAAGGCAATTCAAAACGAGCCTCATTGACTTTAGTAACTATTTCGGCGAGCACTTCCGTCGAATTTTTTCCCAATCGCACATGAGCCTTTATTTCGGACTGTCCAGGCATGCTCTCGGACGTGACGTAGTCGACTCCTTTTGCTGCAGCGATTTTTTTTTGCAGGGGCGAGGTCACAAAACCTTGGACGGTTCTAGCGCTTGCTCCTGGGTAAGTGGCGTTAACATAGATTACGCTTTTCTCGATCGCTGGGTATTGTCTTAAAGATAATTCAATGCCTGACTGAACACCGACAAGAATGAGAAACAGGGTTAGAACAAGCGACAAGACAGGGCGCTTTATAAAAATATCGGTAAATTTCATTTAAATCCCGAAGAATTATCGAAGCGAACTTTAGCTCCACGGTAGAGTTTGTTCTGTCCCGCGGTAACGATTAGCTCATCTTCGGACACTCCAGATAATATCGCTACCTTGCCATCTCGAGCGGGTCCTACTTCAACAACTCTTGGAAACGCAGTCGCAACCTTTTTGTCCTCATGGACGAAATAAACTACGTTCCCTTGAACAGAGTAGGTGACCGCTGTTTCCGGTAACGTCACCAATTCTTGTGTTTGCCCTAAGTCGAGATTGAGGCTACCGAACATTCCAGGCATCAGCCCTTGAGTTTTATCAAATATAGCTCTTATTGAAAGTGTTCTGGTGGAAACGTCAACGCGGGAATCAATGGCGCTAACTTTCGCCGTGTAGGTGCTGTCAGGGAAAGCGTCAACTTTAACGTCGAGCGTAAGTCCCGTTTTGAGCGATGCTCGGTAACGAGAAGGAATAGAAAAATCAATTTCAAGCTGTGTCAGATCCTGCAAGTTTGTGATTACATCACCAAGCGATAAATAATCACCTAAATCTATCCGGCGAAGACCAATCACTCCGGCGAACGGAGCAGAAATAACCTTTCTACTCAAAACAGCTTCAATTTCAGAAAGTTTCGCTACCGCGCTATCCTTATTGGCTCTCGATTGGTCAAACTTAGACTGAGAAATAGATTTATTTTCCAACAAGGCTTTATCTCTATCGAAGAAAACTCTAGCCAGCTCAAGATTAGCCAGTCGATTTTTCCTAGTAGCCTGCTCAACATCATCATTGAGTCTCACTAAAGGCTGTCCGGCAGAAACAGTTTGTCCCGACTCAAAATATATTTCGGACACCTCCCCAGCAGTTTCTGACTTAAGCTCAATTCCCCTAACTGCGTTAATTGTGCCAACGGCATTTAGACTCTGTGACCACGAATCAACTACCGCTCTCTCTACCGCAACTGTAACGGGTGGAGGTGAAAAATCGAGTTTAGAAAATTCCAGATAACGTTTTGTTAGGTACCCTCCTATAGCTCCAAAGATAATCATGAGAACAAGAGCTACATAAAAATAACTTCGCAAGACAATCTAGCCTGTTACAAACAATTCGTTAAGTTTGTCGTCCTCAGTTTCAAGAATTTTGTCTACCCAATTATGAAAATACTGTCCTCCACGTTCGTTACGCCCAAACAGCACATGGTCCCTGGAACCAAATCGAAGATTTTTCTGCAACGCGATGCCAGTTGCGTAATCTTCCTCCTCAACCACGTACTCAAGAAATTCAAATTGAGCCTCTGCCTCTCTAATTTGTTCGGCTGTCTTGGGCTCATCCTGCATAAGAAAAATTTGATTGGTATGAGAAGTCTCCGGGGTTTCTCCTGGAAAAAGTTGAGAGATCATTACGGAGCGGCCCCCACCGTAAAAACTCGCAATAGAAATATGAGGGAATATTGTCCAAACACCCGCCAAGATCCTATCATCTGGCCAATCCTCATCGGCCATATTTTCAAACTCTTCGAGCGTTTCATCCGGCCGACCCATTCGCGTGTGCGGCCCCCAGCTGTAATAATTCGCTTTGTTCCCGATTTCAGTACCAAAAGTTTCCCGATGCAAGATGGGCAAGTGGTAATAATCTAGATAACCATCATAGGCAACCTTCCAATTAGGACCTTCCACTCTTTGAGTTTTTTGATGATGCCATTTATCAAAACCAAACTCGCTAAGCAGACTGTCATATCCAGAGAGAAACAAGCTGATATCGAGCTCGGAGTTCGGGGTCAATGTAACCCAAATTAATCCTGCCCGCTCTAAACAAGGAAGTTCTGTGAGCCCATAATCTTCTTTATTTAGATCCCCAAACTCTCTCGCCGAATAAATGGCCACTAGCTCCCCAGTTGGGCTGAACGTCCATGCATGGTAAGGACAGGTGAATCTATGAGCTGATCCACAAGCGTCCTGCACAAGCCTGGCGCCGCGGTGGCTGCACATATTGAAAAAAGCTTTAACGCCTTCCTTTGTCCTCGTGATAAGGATTTGCTTGCCAACTGCCTCTATAGTTTTAAAGTCACCTGACTCTGGAAGCTCCGAGCTCGCCGCAAGCACAAGTGGCAAGCGATGAAATATTTTCTCTTTCTCTTTCTGAAAACGCGCCGGATCGAAGTAGTGCGATGCGGGCACCTTAAAAATATCTTCAGCTTGGTCCTGAGTTCCCTTGCGGCCATAATCAAGGTCGCGTCTGGCCATCTCTACAATTTGCGCTCTCGACATATATAATCCTCGCTTTTCTGTTGAAATATAACACTTACTCCCTAATCTTATGTCTATTTTTCTGTATAAAAAACGCAGAAAGATTTGAAAAGCTCGTAATGAAGTCTAACTGCGTGATCACTTTGCGAAATTAACCGAATTGATATGGTCGTGAACTTCGTTGTTAATTAATAGAATTCAATGAAGCTGATACAGATTTTTTGCTGCTAGAAGCCAAGGTTTTGTATCCACAAAAAATTATCAGTCAATTACAACTTGAGCGAATGAAAAGCCCGTAACTTCCGAAAAAAAAGGGCCAAATTTGGCCCTTTTTTCTTCTCGTCGTAGCATTTTAGAAATCGTATTTGAAACCGAATATGATCTCATACCGGGATGCATCTCCAATCCTTGGCTCGGGTTCATCACTACCTTCCCTAACTAGATTAGGGAAATTGACTTCATTCAGCACGCCCCAGTCATCGTTTAAAAGATTCGTAAGGTTATCAATGATCATGAACGCAGACGCTTGACCGGGACCTACTTGGAACTTCTGCTCAATTTTCATGTCCACTTTGCCCCACCAGGATCCATCGGTAGCGTTCCTCTCAACACCCGGGCGCAGTGTGCTTGGCTCGAAATCTAAGAACGGCGTGAAGCCATATGGGTCGATTGTGCCAACAAAAGCCTCGCTATAAGGTTTGCCATCTCGCATCTGCCCAAAGAGGGAAATTACCAAAGGCTTATCATCCCCAAACCAGGTTGCAGTGTAATTGAACGTCCCAGTGAATCGATTTCTTATATTCCAGTTCGACGTCGCAAGTACGTCTTCCTGCGGATCAAAGCTTGCTCTATTGACATAGTTTGAAAATGCCACTGAACTCGTCATCGGCTGAACATCCTCTGAATCATTATAGGCATAGCCCATTGACCAGCTGATGCCATTGTCTAAGACCTGACTCAAGGAAACAGAAAAGCCTCGTGACTCAGTGCCTTCGTTGCTATTCGTGAGAATAAACGCCGGTTCCCGAACGCTATCGAATTGCGGGTAACCCTCGGCAGTAAAACCGGTTACCTCTAGATCTCCTCTTCTCACTACGGCAGTGTCCTCCCCTTTTGAGAAGAAGACGTCGGCGTCAATTCTTATGTTATTTTCGAGCTCGCCTGTTATACCCATGGAAAACTTCCACTCAGAGGGTAATTCAAAATCGGGATCTAGGGCATTCATTTCGAAGTTTCTGCCAGTACCAGTAGAGACCGCATCATAAACGTCGGAACGTATACACCAACCCGGACCTGTTGGGACCCCAGGCTCGCAACCAGAATATGTTACGCCAGGGTCGAACAACCCAATCGAGGTGTCCCCACGCTGACCAAATTGCCTGACATTATCGCTTGAATAATTATTTGAGAGCCAAACATTTGGATTGCCTCCTGAATACTTACCAATCCCTGCTCGGAAGGTGAGTGAATCAGAATAATCATAAGTAACAGAAATCCTTGGCTGGAGAAGACCTTCGCCATCAAGAGTCGCATTGTTACCGTAACCATAAGTGGCTAGGAAGTTAGGATTCACTGCAGGCTCGTCATCAGTGGTGTACCGGTCGTATCTAAGACCCGCCACCACTCGAACATCAGGCATTAAGTCGAATTCGTCTTGGATATAAAATGAGGTTGTCTCATAACCCCAGTCCGCAGCCGCATCTCTTGGGTTATGCGATGGCGCGTTTTTGTACTCATACCGGTCGATAATTCCTAACCTGAAATTTTCTATTCCCTCAAATCGTAGCTCTCCCTCTGCTTCCTGCACAAACAAGTTAAAAATATCAAGGGAATTTCTATCAACGCCAAAAGAGATCGAATGACCACCAAGTTGGTAATTTCCTCTGATAGAGAAAAAATCAGCTTGGTAATTAAGCTCATTGGCACTTCGGCTGTCATCTCCTCCGATATATACATCTACATCATCGAGTTCAATCCGGATCTCACCAAAGTCCTGACCTAATGGCTGGCCAGTCCCGCCAACGGATAGCTGTCTGTTTTGGAGATCCACATAACCAATTCGTATTTCAGTAGAGAAGGCATCGCTCCACTCTGAAAATAATGTTGCTGTATAAGCGTCTAGTTCAGCACCGCGCTCATAGCAATGGTTTGAGAAACCCAGCCTGCCTGTGTTACCTCTACCTTCACAAACCATGGTGAATCCATCGTTGTAGTTGTAAAAGAAAGACAATCTATGGTCATCGTTAATATACCAATCAAGTTTTGCTGTGATTTTCTCATCTTCGTTGTCGAACGCCGAGGGGATGAACCCAGGGTCATACTGGTAAATGTCTCTTGAAATCTGAGCAATCTCATCAATTTCAGCCTGAGTCACCGCGACTTCGGAAATGGCGCCCGATCCTAGCGGCCCTTTTTCTTGTAAATCAACTCCCTCTTGCTTTTCGTAAGTAACGAAGAAAAAAAGCTGGTCTTGCAGAATGGGCCCGCCAAGAGTAAAGCCGTACCGGTCCTTATCATAATCCCCGACCGCGACATCCTCGCCCTCCAAAGAGTCTCCAGTTAAGCTGTCGCTTGTCATATCGTACCAAACCGAGCCAGAAAACTCGTTGGAGCCAGACTTAGTGACGGCGTTGATATTACAAGCTGTAAATCCGCCGTACCTTACATCAAAAGGAGCAATCTCTATTGCGACTTGGGAAATAGCATCGTAAGAGTAGGGCATTCTCTCGGTGGGATAACCATTCGAGTTCAGTCCAAACAAGTCATTTAAAGCAACTCCGTCCACATTCAAACTATTAAAACGCGGGTTCTTACCCATGCACTGAACAGGGTTAATTTCTGCACGTCCCTCATCTACATAGACTCTCGGATCAATTCGCAGGATGTCAACGATATTTCTGTTTATCGCGGGGGCAGACTCGAGCGTTTCTAGTCCGAATACTGCATTTGGACCTGGGGCTACTTGTGAATCAATTCTTCGTCCCTGAACGACCACCTCTTCCACTAACGACGCAATATCCAAAGAAACGTTGCTAGTTTGACCTAGAACAAGGCTCAAATTCTTTATCGAGTCAGTCGATGTGCCGCGTGTCGCAGTTACAGTATAGATTCCATCCACCGGCAGATTTCTAACCAAAAAACTTCCTGATTCGTTGGTCGTTACCGATCTCTCTCTACCTGTATTTTCATTTCTAACAATAACAGTCGCGGACGAAACTGCGGAACCCGCTTCAGTGACATCACCGCGAATCGACGAGGTAATCTCTAAACCAGAAGCAACGGATGAGATCACCGTGAGAAAAAAGAAAAGACTTGTATAACGTAATAAACCTGAGATGGTTTTTTGCATCTAATGACTCCCCATTTAAATTCAAGACTAAAGCTGAAAAGTTAAAGCGATAAGAATAAACATTTGCTGTAAACATTGTGTTAAGACTGCATCAAATTTTTGTAGAAGTGAACGAATAAATAGAAAATATTTGTAGACGCCCCAAATTTGCCCGTTTGCACAAAAATAGTAAGCACATGTTCCCTAAAAAAAATAAGTGACTCACTGGACCGCGCAATCTCCTATGTCTTTCATAAAATTCTCTGACAGTTTTGCTGCTGATTTATCAGGATACTGGTCGACGACTTGAGAGAGAAGAGTTTTCGCTCTCTCGCAGTCTCC
>JAYYDI010000093.1:0-16166 GCA_036161055.1 Pseudomonadota bacterium | reverse complement strand
AACAATCAACTCACTCACTGCTGATAAATGAGACGCCTTAAGTCTTCGAGCTAAAAGTGTCAGGACATATCTCGGAGCTCCCTGTTTCTCGACCCAGAACTCGTAGCTATCTGAGGATACTGGGGAAATAATTACTTTTTCGGCGATAGATACAAATCGCTTCTCCAATTGTTCGGAAGTGATTCTGCCTTTGGCGGGCAAATTAACTAGAATGCCTAAAGACAGATTGTTGTGTATAACCGAATGGCCTATATCTAAAACATCGGCATCCATATTCGCTAAAATCGAAGAGACCTTATGGGTAACAGGCGCGCCACCATCTCCAAATATTCTAATCAAAAATAGTTCATTCATAAGCGCTCTCAAATCTCTAACGTCAGTTGCGACTAACGCAAAAGTATCCGGTATAATTCTACGAAGACAGACTTTATAGCATACCAGTTGCATGACTTCCCACACTTCCTATCCTGACAATCGATGGTTTTTAATGTTGTTTTTTTTCCCAATACTTCTGTCCTTAGTCGTTGCAGTCATATACGAAAAAAATATGGAGCAAAATTTAAGTATTATCGAAAACAAGTACTCGAATTTAGCTGCCGCGCAGATTTATAAGCGAATTGAGAAACATGTGATAGCCGAAGATATAGTCTCTCTTAATCTGCTAGTCACCCAGCTTATAGAAGAAAAAGGAATCACATTTATTGAGGTTACACTTGGATCAGAAAAAATGATCGAAGTTGGGAAAAAAACTGGGACTGATTCAATATTTTCCTATGAGGTTATCTTTAACGGTAATCAAGAAGGCTTAGTAACGATCCGGCTAAAAGGTTTCGAGAGGCTAAGCGAATCACTAGCTGGGCAGATATTCTTGATTTTATCCGTTTATGCAATAGTTATGTGGTTTTTTTCCTCATCCATGGTTTCTTGGCTAAATTCTAAGAGCACCAACTCATCAGACAAGCAAAAAAAACCAGGGTTCATCCAGGAAGAGAAGACAGCTTGCATTCTAGTAATTCGGATTAAGCCAGCCCACTACATGGAGCGTTATTTTCAGAGCTTCTACCAAGCAGCACAAACTTACCAAGGTAGAGTCGAACAAACCATGAAAGAGGAGATTATCATTTCTTTTACTGGGAACAGATCTACTTACGACGCGGCCAGAACCGGACTGCTAATAAAATCTGTTATTTCAAAGCTTGATAAAAGCATCTCATTTGGGGGCGCCATATCCGCAGTTGATGAGGAAGACCTGGAGGGACGGAAATCCACTAGCTACTTGGCGCTAATTGCTGCTGATAGATTACTATTAGACAACTCAGCTCAACCGGATATCGAGAATTTAGTTTTACAACCTTTTCGGCATGCGCTTTTTGATTCGGAATCTATTTACTCAATCCTTAACGTAGAAGACGACCCATCTCTTGAGAAAATTTCATCTAAATTAGTCTTAGGAGACTAAGCTATCAACGCGGTTCTTGCACCATCACGTTATCAACTTTTTGGAAGCCTCTAGGCAACTTTAGGCCTCTTCTAGCTCTTTCGCTTTTAAAATGGGCCAAATCTTTCGGAGATAAATTTAACGTTCTTTTACCTGAAACCACTACAATATGAGCCTCGCCTGAAAAAACCCTTACAAAAGACATGATCTCTTCCCGATTATCTAGATTAGAGCGAGGGATGTTCATTATTTTGACTCCTTTCCCTTTTCCCAATAGTGGGAGCTCTTTCAAATCAAAAATTAACAGTCGACCCTGACTACTAAAAGCGCCTATCAAATCACCCTCCTGACTTATTACCCTCTGGGGTTGATTTACTAAAGAATTAGCTACTACCTTCATAATAGCTTTTCCGTTTTTATTTTTTGACTTGAGGTCAACCAAAGTTGCCACGAAACCATATCCACTATCTGACGATAGTAAAAATTTTGAATCATCATCTCCTGCGGCAAATCCTTTAAAATTGGCTCCAACCGGGGGGTTGAATCTCCCAGTTAGAGGTTCTCCTTGACCTCTCGCCGAGGGCAACCCGTGAATTGCCGCCGTATAACTTCTTCCAACCGAGTCAAAGAAAACAGCGTCTTGCTCCGTTTTACACTTTTCGCACTGCAAAAAGCCGTCTCCAGTTCGATAGCTCAAACCTGACGCGACTACGTCATGACCCTTTGCCGAGCGAACCCAACCTTGCTCTGAAAGCACTACAGTTACCGGCTCCGATAAAAGTAGGTCTCTCTCTAGAAAAGCCTTGGATTCCTCTCTGTTCACTAACTCAGACAAACGTTGCCCACCGTGAATCTGCTTGTCTTCTTTAAGCTCTTTTTTAATCAAAGCTTTTAGACGATTTTTTACCTTGAGAGTTTTTTCTATTCCTGTTTTCTCTTGTTCTAAACTCTTTTGTTCCTGAGTTATTTTCTCTTCTTCCAGCTTACCTAGTTGTCTTAGTCTTAAATTGAGAATCGACTCGGCTTGCTCGACAGACAGTTTAAAATCAGCCATCAACTTTGGTTTGGGGTTCTCTTCGTTTCTAATAATTTCTATCACTGAATCTAAATTCAGATAAGCTATTAGAAGCCCCTCTAGAATATGAATCCTTTCTAAAATCTGATCTAATCGGTGCTCCAACCTAAGCGTTACGGTATTTGCTCTAAAACTTAACCATTCCTTCAATAAAGCCACCAAACCCAATATCTTAGGCTTTCCATTTATGCCAATTGTATTTAGATTAACCCTGTGATTTTTCTCCAGATCAGTTGACGCAAATAAGTGGCTCATGACACTTTCTGCATCTACCCGACTAGATTTGAGGAGGATAACTATCCGCGTGGGGTATTCATGGTCTGACTCGTCACGAACATCTACTACCATGGGTAGCTTTTTTGCTTTCATTTGATTCGCAATTTGCTCTAAAATTTTAGCCCCGGATACTTGGTACGGAAGCGCTGTAATTACGATCTCACCGCGCTCAAGCTTATATACCGCGCGGGCTTTGATTGCGCCTCGACCGGTTTCATATATTTCCTTAATTTCTTTTTTGCTTGAAACTATCTCAGACCCACTTGGGAAATCTGGACCGACCACTATCTCTAAAATATCATCTAAATTGGCTTTGGGATGATCTAAGATATAAATACACGCGTCGACAATTTCGTTTAAGTTGTGAGGTGGTATATCAGTTGTCATGCCAACCGCAATTCCCATTCCGCCATTAAGGAGAACATTAGGCAATCGAGCCGGTAAATTAACGGGTTCTTCGATCGTGCCGTCAAAATTTGGAATCCATTCAACTGTCCCCTGATGTAATTCTTCGAGCAAGACTCTGGAGTAAAAGGTTAGTTTAGATTCGGTATACCGCATTGCGGCGTAGGATTTCGGATCATCAGGTGATCCCCAGTTTCCTTGTCCGTCCACAAGTGGGTAACGGTAAGAGAAAGTCTGGGCCATTAAAACCATCGCTTCATAGCAGGCACTATCTCCATGGGGATGAAATTTTCCAATAACCTCTCCAATAGTTCTGGCCGACTTGGAAAATTTTGCGTCCGGCGAAAGTCGCAGAGTATTCATAGCGTGAATGATCCGCCTTTGGACAGGCTTCAGCCCATCGCCAATGAATGGCAGAGCACGATCGTTTATTACATACATAGCGTAGTTTAAATAAGCCTCTTCGGTATATTCAGCTATCGATATTTTTTCAGTCTCTAAGTCCATTTTTTCCTTTCTTAATCTTGAGAATAACTAGAGCTCAGCTAAGTTGCCTTTCTTCTCTAGCCACTCTCTTCTGTCATTTGACCTCTTTTTCGATAAAAGCATGTCTAAAAGTTCGTCGGTAGTTTTGGATTTTCCAAGTTCTAGCTGAATCAGTCTTCTTGTGCCAGGAGACATCGCTGTTTCTCGAAGCTGAGAGGGATTCATTTCTCCCAAGCCTTTAAAACGCTGGACAACCACTTTGGTATTTTTACTATCTTTTTGTATTTTCTGTATGTATGAATCCCTCTCAGCATCATCCAACGCATAATAGACCTCTCTACCATGATCAATTCTGTAAAGCGGAGGCATGGCTACATACACGTGCCCCCCTCTTACCAGGGAGGGGAAATGTCTTACAAATAATGCTATTAAAAGACTCGCGATATGTAAGCCGTCGGAATCGGCGTCGGCAAGAATACAAATCTTTTCATATCTAAGAGCCGAGAGATCCTCAGATCCGGGATCGATGCCGAGAGCTATAGATATGTCATTGACTTCATTGGAATCCAGTATCGAGTTAGTTTCAACTTCCCAAGTGTTTAATATCTTTCCTTTTAAAGGCATTATTGCCTGAGTTTCCCGATCCCTTGCTTGCTTCGCCGAACCTCCGGCAGATTCGCCTTCAACCAGAAAAAGTTCGCCTAGAGACGGATCATTAGAAGCACAATCGGCCAATTTTCCTGGCAAAGCAGGTCCGGCTAAAGCTTTCCTTCTAGCAATTTTTTTCCCCGCTTTAATTCTATCCTGAGCATTTTCAATAGCTAAAGCGGCAATCGCTTCTGCTTCCTCTGTATTTTGGTTTAACCAGAGTGAGAAATAATCCTTTACCGCCCCGGACACAGATGCGAAGGCGTATCTACTATTGAGCCGCTCCTTTGTTTGGCCCGCGAACTGAGGATCAATCATCTTAATTGAAAGCACAAAGTTGCAGTTTTTCCAGACGTCCTCTGGAGCTATTTTAATTCCACGCGCTAGCAAATTTCTAAATTCACAAAACTCGCGCAATGCATCTACAAGCCCTGCCTTTAGACCGTTAACGTGGGTCCCTCCCTGGCGAGTCGGAATAAGGTTGACATAACTCTCCGAGAGCGCCTCATCGTTCTGTCTTTGCCATTGAACAGCCCACTCTATTTCCTCTTCATCACTCTCGGTAATGCCAGAAAATGGCTTAGCCAAAATAAGGTCTTTATCACATAGCTCTGCAGATAAATAACTTTTCAATCCGTCTTCATAATACCAATCACAGTTACTTTCGTTTTTATTGGATGCCGTTTCATCTTCAAATACAACTTTCAAGCCCGAGCACAAGACTGCTTTTGCTCGAAGCAGATGTTTTAATCCGACGACTGAGAATTTTGAAGAGTCGAAATAAGAGGGGTCGGGCAAAAAATTTATCAAAGTCCCAGTGTTCCTTTTACCCACATTATCTTTTACCAATAGGTTGCTATGTTTTTTCCCATCCTTATATGAGATATGGTGAAGTTTTCCCTCACGTTTGATAAAAACCTCAAAAGATTTTGAAAGCGCATTAACCACCGATACTCCTACACCATGTAAACCACCAGAGTATTTGTAATTATCACTGTTAAATTTTGCCCCAGAATGAAGGCGCTCCAAGATCAACTCAACACCAGATATCTTCTCTTTTTTATGGATATCAACTGGCATACCTCGTCCATTGTCACTCACAGAGATAGAGCCGTCTTTTCTCAAAGTAACTCGTATTTCGGAAGCGAAACCCGCTAGGGCCTCATCAACGCTATTATCTATTACCTCTTGTGCAAGATGGTTAGGTCTTGACGTATCTGTATACATTCCAGGTCTTTTTTTGACAGGGTCAAGTCCTTCCAAGACCTCAATGGCATCTGCGCTGTAACTATCTTTCATCTTTTTCATTAGGCTTTAGGTGATGTTTTAGGACTTTAATTTACTTCTAGTCTGTCGAAAATCGATGTTCTTATTAGATGTAGACGAAAAAACAGGCCCAAAATAACATATAGCTCTAAGAAAATTCTAAGTGATTCAAGGAATAGCCTCTTTTCATGAAGTGTTCTAAAAGTTCGCCTAGATAACGGTTTGCTTGCGATTTTTCGTCGGGTTGGAAAAGGTTCTCATTAAATAGCGGGTAACGATATTCAAATTTCCGGTGTTGTTCAAATGAGATAACTTCGGCTGACTTCGTATCTTTGTATATTCGGAACTGCAGATTTGGCCATTTTATGATTCTATGCTCTGGAAAAATCTCTATCCGCAAGTCCAATGTAATTGTGAAAGGACATCTTTCAGTCACCAAAAAATCTACCGTTGCTTTCTCATAACGATCGGCCTCAAAACCGATTTTTTTTGCATCACATTCATCTATCTCTGGAAAAATTCTAAGAAGACGATAGTAATTTGCGTCGCACTGAGCCAAGTCGGCTACTAAATCTGGAACGTAACTGCCAAACCTTTGCTTTTTCCTGTGGTTACCCAACTTAAACCTTTTTTTAATTAAGCTTAAAACATCTATATTATCTTGAATCGCCAAGACATGATCAATATAAAGATTGATTCTCTCAGGCTTGCTTTTATTGGAGAAAAATTCTTTCTAAAGTCGAAGGAGATCCAGTTTGTTAATCTGGCCCCACCTCGCCACAACGCAACTAGCTTTTTAGAGGTCGAGCACGAAGGTATTTTAATTCCTATTAATCGCCTTCACTATTCCCAATTCTGTAGTTTTAAGACTACCTTTATTAGATTCTAATATAGCGTCAGCTGCCATTCTCATCTGTGACCTGAGACTACTGTCTAACATGAGCCGTTTTATTTCGTTTTTAAGCGCGGAAGCGTCTTTCACAATAGACATTCCTCCGTTTTCTTCAAATTCTCTCGCAATATCCTCTATGTTCTCAATAAAAGGCCCCATGATAATTGGACATCCGGCTCGAACTCCTTCCAACATATTGTGTCCTCCTAAAGGAACCAAGCTGCCTCCAACGAAAGCAACGTGAGCGCAGCAGTATATAGAGGGCAACAACCCCATCTCGTCAATGATTAGGATATTTTTGTCAACAGAGAGAGAATCCGTCTTGCTGAAAAGCTCCGGATTAAAGCCATGCCTCAAAGCCATCGCATTAACCCGACTAATACGGTTCATATGCCTTGGAGCTAATATGAGTAGTAAATTTGGGAACAAAAAAAGCAGGTCATGAAAAATATTTAAAAGAACATCTTCTTCGCCTTCATGAGTGCTTGCTCCGAGCAACACTGTCCGATGTCCCACAAGAGCCCTTGCACTGTCGACCGCCCCGCTGTTGATATTTGGAAGCGCAATATCGAATTTTAAATTGCCGGTGACCTCGATTTTATTTTTTTTGACGCCCAAAGATATAAACCGATTTCTATGACGAGGCGTTTGCACTCCACAATAATCTAAAGCCTCAAACATACTTTTTGTCCAAAAACGAATATTTCGGTACGTCTGCGCAGAACTTTTAGACATCCTTCCATTTACTAACAGAATCTTTATTTTTCTTCTTTGACATTCGGCAATCATATTGGGCCACAACTCCGTTTCAGAGATAATGAGCGCCCGAGGGTTATTATTTGAAATAAACCTTTTTATTGCGGCCCTAAAATCGAGAGGCACAAACGCAGTTTGTACCTTATTACCAAGCAGCTGTTGAACTCTCTCCTTACCAGCAGGTGTGGTACTTGTAACAATACAATCTAGGTTTTGGGTTACGAGGTTGTTAATCAAAGGATAGGCCGCTACCGCCTCCCCTACTGAAACCGCATGTATCCATATGCAGTCACGGGTACTATCTTTCCGCTTAAAGAATCCAAATCTCTCCTTGAAAAAGGAGCGATATAGTGGTTCTCGAAAAGATTTCAAAACGAGACGGCTGAGGATAAAAGGCAAAATCAAGATAAAAACGAAATTATAAATCGATAAAAACAATTTAACTCAGTCTTATTTTTTTTTTAGGATACCCATAGATCGCAATTAGTTCCAGATAGAGTCAAAACAATATATTGATGGATTAAAGAATGTATACTTATTCAGCTAGCGTAAAGAGCTACTAACTTGAACACTCAAAAAGTTGATTTTGCTATTGTTGGAGGGGGAGTAACGGGGCTCTGGTTGAATGTTCTCCTCGCAAGAGCAGGTTTCTCTACCATAGTAATAGAAAAGACAGCGTTAGGAATTCAACAGACTTTGGCCTCGCAGGGCATGATTCATGGCGGAGTTAAGTACTCTTTAAGCGGTTTCGTCAACAACCATTTTTACACCTTAAAAAATATGCCAGCACGTTGGACGAAGTGCTTGTCTGGTGACGATCCAGTAGATCTTAGAAACGTAAAAATCTTAAGCCCTCAGTATTACATGTTCTCTGACGCAAGTCTTTCCTCCAAATTGGTAACTTTTCTAGGTAGCCAATTACTTCGTGGACATGTTTCACCAGTTAAGCTGGCCGACTTTCCTGCGGCTTTTAAGGATCCCAATTTTAAGGGCAATCTTTACGCGCTTAAAGATATAGTAATTGATACAAGGTCTTTAGTGGAAAATTTGGCTAAGGATTTTGAGACAAGGATTGTAAAAGGATCACCTCAAATCGTTTGTGAAAAGGGCAAAATCAACAGCCTGGTTGTCAGTGGTAATTATCGTGTTAAAGCGGAAAAATATATCTTCGCAGCAGGCCTTGGAAACCGAGAAATAATAAAAGCTCTTGCAATGCCCTTAGAGATGCAGAACCGCCCCTTGCATCAAGTAGTAATAAAAGGAAAGAACTTGCCAGATCTTTTCGCGCATGCCGTCTCAATTCGAGATCTTAGCAAGCCCAGAATAACTTTCACTACCCATATATTTGAGGACTATAAATATTGGTATCTCGGTGGCAAGCTCGCGGAATCGGGGGTTGCAAGATCGGGTCTAGACCAAATAAAATTCGCGAAAGCGGAACTAAATAAGATTATGCCTTGGGTAGATTTCGCCGAATGTAAGTTCTCAACTTTTAGGATTGATCGAGCTGAGCCAAAGTCGAAAAGAAATTTAAAACCGGTCAAACCTTTTGTTAGCTTCTATGAAAATACCATCGTTTGTTGGCCAACAAAGTTAGCATTAATGCCAGCGCTCGGAGATAACGTGTTAAGTAATATCGTTACTAAGCCTAACGCGAAAACTAAATTATTTGCCGCGGAAAGACCAAAAGTTGGAGAAATTCCGTGGCTATAACTCTTGGAAATACGGGCCTTAAAACACATAGGATATCATTGGGATCGGTAAAGTTTGGTCGTAACACCGACGTCAAATATCCTGAGAAATTCCTAATACCCAACCAAAAGCAAGTATCAAATTTTATTAGTATCGCGGGGGAAATGGGAATTAATTTAATAGACACTGCACCCGCTTATGGAGAAAGTGAAAAGAAAATTGGAAAAGCGATCTCAAGAAATCGAGATAAGTGGATTATCTCAACAAAGGTAGGCGAAAAATATGAGAATAAAAAGTCTTCTTTCGATTTTTCTAAGACCGGGATTTGGAATAGCGTTCATCAAAGTTTAGAAAATTTAAAGACAGAGGCAATCGATATTTTATTGATACACTCAAATGATAATGAGTTAGATATCATAAATAATTCAGACGCAGTAGAGACTTTAATTGAGATTAAGAAAGAAGGACTTGCTAGGAATATTGGTATGTCAACTAAAAGCCCTGAAGGTGCTTCAGCAGCTTTGGAATTCAGTGACATCATTATGGCTACGCTCAATCTAGAGGATTCATCGAATTTAGAGGCAATAAAAAAAGCCCATAAAAGAGGATGTGGAGTTTTGTTAAAAAAGATTTTTGCCAGCGGGAGGAGTCAAATCAAAGAAAGTTTGGAATTCGTCTTTAAGCACGAAGAGGTTCACTCTGCCGTAATAGGAACAATCAATAAAAAGCACCTAGCAGAGAGTGTTAACTTGGTTTCGAAACTGTTCTAGAGATCTCGGATTTTATCAACCAGAATACTCGTAGAGCAGTCTTCAACAAAACTCAAAACTTTTACTACCCCACCAGAATTCCTGACATGTTCGCCGCCCAGGACTTGATCCACTGAATAATCTCCTCCCTTGACCAAGACATGAGGGGAAATCATTTCTATTAGAGATTCTGGTGTGTCTTCATCAAAACGAACTACCCAATCAACAACTTGAAGACTAGAGATAATTTTCATCCGTCTATCAATTGCATTAATTGGCCGACCCTTCCCTTTCATTCGCGCAACAGACTCATCAGAATTCAATCCAACAATCAACTTGTCACCTTCTTTCTTTGCCTCTTCTAGGTAACTAACATGACCAGCATGTAATATGTCGAAACAGCCATTGGTAAAAACAATACGCTCTCCCTTTGCCTTTGAGTCGCGCACCGCAGAAACAAGCTGTTCTACAGACATCCCTCCCTGATTATAAGCTTTCTTTTCTATTAAGGAGACCTCTTCACGGATTTCAGGTCCAGAAATGCTGGTAACACCAAAATTTCCTACCACTATCCCCGCAGCAATATTGGATAAGCCCACCGAGTCTTTTAAAGTAAAACCAGATGAAATCGAAGCGCCCAGAACTGAAATAACAGTATCACCCGCACCAGAAGTATCATAAACATCTCGGGTTCTTGCAGGAAAATGTGTCTCGGTTGTCTGTTCTACTAAGGTCATTCCATCCGAAGCTCTGGTAACAAGCACTGCGGACCAAGAGAATTTCTCTAGCAGGCTTTTTACTTTTTTGATCATTTCCTGTTCGTTATGCCACTCTCCGATAGCATGTCGGAGTTCGTTTATGTTTGGTTTTACCAAAGTCGCGCCTTGATAGAGAGAAAAATCTTTGTGTTTTGGATCTACTAAAATGGGAATTTTTCGAGAGACATATTCTTTAATAAAAGCTTGAGGGTCAGCCAAGACCCCCTTGTCATAATCTGACAATATAACTGTGTCTATCCTATCAAAATGTGTAGCTGCTCTTACTAACGAACTGGCGGAAATATCAAATTTCTCTTCAAAATCAGCTCTTACAATTTGTTGATTCTGACTGACTATTCGAACTTTGATAGTTGTTGGCCTCAAAGGGTCCTTCACCAGTGAGGCATTTATATTAGAGGCCTTTAATTTCGCCGTAAGCTCCTTTTCAGCAGCATCCAATCCAGTAGCAGCGACAAGACAACTTTCAGCTCCAAGTGTAGCAATATTTAAAGCCACATTTGCTGCACCACCAAGCCTATCCTCTATTTCTGTTACTTCAACAACAGGAATTGGAGCCTCGGCAGATATTCGTTTAGCAACTCCATGCCAATATCTATCTATCATCGCATCCCCTATAGTAAGAACTTTGGCGGTTTCAAACTTGGGAGATCTCATAACTGATTCCATTTTTTAAGTTCGGGTATATTATCATTTATTTCCTTCAGAGAGTGAAAACTGATAACGTGAAATTTGTGGAACTCCATCCTTACCTGAAGTGCAAATTTGTCCACCCAAAGTATTGGATAAACTGGGTTGGGATAGCTTTATTGGGCGCAGTTTGTCTTTTACCAAGAGGAAGTCGGACAGCTTTCGGATCTGTTATTGGACTCCTCGGTTTCGTTTTTGCAAAAAGAAGAAGAAAAATTGTCGAAAAAAACCTACGGGTATGTTTCCCTGACTTAACAGATCAAGAAGTCAAAAAAAAGATTGTTAGAAATTTTAAATCCAGCGGAACTGCTATATTGGAAACCTTTGAAGCATGGGTTTTTCCTGATAGAGATTATGCATCCCTAGTTGAATTCGAAGGATTAGAATTGTTAGGACAGGCTGAGAGGAAAGGTCAAGGAGTGTTACTAATTGGGAACCACCTTTGTTCGCTAGATCTTTGCGGAGCAGCGCTTAGTAAAAAAGTTCCATTTCACGTGATGTATAAAAGAAACAAAAATTTACTCATCAACACGATAATGAATAGTGGTAGAGAGAGAAACTTCGAATCTATTGTAGAACGAAAAAATATTCGTAGGGTTATTAAGCTCCTTAAACAAGGTTCAATTATTTGGTATGGGCCAGACCAAGATTTCGGCGCAAAAAATTCTGTCTTTGTTCCTTTTTTCGGTTTTCCAACAGCTACAATTACGGCCACTTCACGAATTGCACAATCCACAAAAGCAAATATAATATTTATGAGTCAATATCGTAAAGAAAAAGGGCGTTATCTCGTTAAGCTATCCGGTTCATCGAAGGATTTTCCCTCAAAAGATATTACTGCAGATTGTGCGTTTATTAATAAAAAAATGGAAGAAGCTATTTTATTGGCACCAGACCAGTATTGGTGGCTTCATCGAAGATTCAAAACCCGTCCGCTTGGAGAAGAGAAAATTTACTAAAAGCGCAAGTTGTCAAATTTTTGAAAACAGTTTTGCAACCGACGATAAAGATCTTATGGAGGCGAACATCTTGAGTTGACTGAAATCTTCTTCGAGTATTTTGAGCCCCTTCTTGGAAGACCTCATAATCTCATCTGGTGTTTTTCTTCTAATAATTTTCATTGCAGTCGTTAATTCCTCTTGATCGTCAGAACGATAAATGTGTGCAAAATCTGACGCAATCGACATTGGGCCTGGAGAATCCGAGCAGATAATCGGCAACTCGGCGAACATAGCTTCTAATAAGACAACCCCGAACTCTTCTTTTTCGGTCGAAGGGAAGATAAAGCAGTCGAAAGCTTTTAGATAACGATGAGCCATCTCCAATTTTCCCAAAAAATGCACTCTACTTTTGATCCCCAGATGTTGCGCAGTTTTTTTTAATTCGCTCGAGAGTCTCCCGTCACCTATAATAATTAATTTGGATTCGTCGTTAATTTTCGAGAAGGCTTTTAATAATGTCTTGTGGTTTTTTTTGTCAACTAAGCGCCCGATGGTGCCAAAATAATAATTACCATCAGACAAGCCTAAACCTTTCAATGCGTCGCTTTTTTTTAATAATTTTGGTTTGTAATATCCTTGTTGAACAAAATTGATCTTTTTTCTCCCTCTTCCAAGCCGCTGGTTTAAATAATCACAGAGAGGAGACGAAACCCCTATTAACTCGACGTTTTTCTTCCAGAAACGAGAAAATAACAGTCGAGATCTGCGATCTAGAAAACCGTAATGATGAACGACCCCAAAGACAGAGTCGATTGAGAAGAAGAAGTTAAGAATCACAGCAATAAAGAACGGCTTATACCTATGGCAAATAACGATATTTGGAGCAACAGCCTTCAATAAATCCTTGACTTTTAGGATTGCTCGTACCTTTAACCCCTTGAGCGATTGAGGACTACACTCTAGGAAATAAACATCGCCATAGATTTCATTGGAGAATCTTTCATCTCTCGCTCCCTTAAGAACGACCGTCGTTACATTACAACCAGAAAAACTTTCTGCATAACTTTTCGCTACTAGCGGAAACGGGGGCTCTAAATCATAGACGATTTGTAAGACTTTTAGATTTTTTCCCATGAACTACGCCTCGAGCTTTCGAACTTGCTTTAAAAACAAAATTAATTCAATAAATCCATTGATTTCAGATGGCTATGAAAGATAACCCGAAGCTTAGGATGATTCTCCCAATTTCTAAAAAATCTCGCTATTTCCTTTCTAATATGCATGCGATGGATCTTAATATTTCGGACTTCAAAGATCGAATCTAAATCTAGGATACAAGCTCCATTGTCTTCGATTAGAAAATTCTGTGCCTTTAGATCTCCATGAACTAACTGATTGTCGAAAAGGGCCTTAATTAAATTTACTATTAGCAAAGGTTCGTTTTCAAAATCTTTTTTTTCAATCAATCTCTCAGCCGGATAACCCGGAGAGTACTCAGTTATTAAATAAGCCTTACCGCGAAGAAAACCGAACCTCTCTTCTATTAAAGCAATTGGATGAGGTGTTCGGATACCTAAGCTGTTCAGAAGATGCCCATAACTCCAAGCTCGTGAAGCTCGAGTTCTTCTGAAAAGCCTCGAGATCCGATGAGAAACGGACTTCATGTTATATCGCTTAACCACAAGCGGTCCCATACTTGTGCTGATTAAGGATACTGTGTTGGTATTACCCTCTTTTAGTTTTATACCTCTATCAATCTCAAAATCTAGATTATTAATCAGCTTAAGCATTGTCGGAGTCTTATGCGTCCTCGTAATCGAAGTGAAACGAAAGAATTCCCTGTCTACTGAAACTTCTGAACAGTCTCGGAACACTTTATTCAGATGTTTCCTGACGTTCTTTTGTCGAAACCGTTTGAGATAATTAAAAATCATTTTAATGTGAGAATCTTTAAACTTTTTATCTCTTCGTGAGAAGTAATGTTTAGTCGACTCTATAATCTCAGATTTATTAATTTGTTTAATGTGGGAGAAAAAAAATGCTAACGATTTAAGACTCAATGATATATTTAGGTATCCTCTATCTTGAAAAGAAATTTGCTGCCCATCGATTGCGAAAATTTTTCCGTCGCTTACCAAAAAGTTTTCAGGATGAGGATCGCTTTGATCTATGCCAAGGTTGTGAAAAGTCGCGAAAATTTCCGTCATTCTCATCAACAAGTCAGCTCGCTCTCGTAAGGATTTTACGCTCTCAATAGCCGCCTTAAGACTTAAAGACGCTTTCAACATTTGAAAGACAATAACTTTTCCAGAATCCGAAGGGGACAGCCCGATTCGCAAGATCTTGGGCGAGGCCACACCTGATCTTTTTATCGCCTCTAAACCTTTTATCTCCCTGGTAAATCTTCGCTCCGAAGATTGCCCAAAAAAGATTTTGAGAATTACTGGCTCTTTCCGGAACAAGCCCTTAAGCACAAGTCTTTTTCTCGGTAAAACCCTCAACACTTCAGTGACGCGAATCATCATTTTTGCCTCGTTCTGATCGAAGAGGATCATAGAAAAGGGCAGACCGATTTTTCTTCCTGAGTCTTTTAAACCTTTAATACTCATAAATGAAGATTCTTGAAGTAACTTACCTATCTTGACAGGAATTTTCTGGTGGTGCTTTAAGTAGAGCTTTCGAGCTCTAGCTAAACTGCCAACCCAGAGAGTTCTATCTCTAAGTGCTTCTTTTAACGGCTTGTCTGAATATTCGAGCACAAACCGAAGAAGATCTCGACGGGTAAGTCCTTTAGAGAGAGCGGAGAATAGAAGACTCCCCAAATCCTTTATTACCCACCTTCGAGGAACCTTTTCTCTTTTTTGAGCACGGTGAAGATCTATTAAATGCAACAGTGGCCCATTTGATATGTCTTGATCCATCAGAAAATGACAAAGGTAAAAATCCCTATGATTAACGCCCGCAAAGTGCATTTTTTGAGTTAGCTTTGCAATTTTTTTGATGAGGAGTCGCTTAAAAACAGGATTGTTTGTTGAGAAATGTTCCAACGAAACTTTGTTTTCTAGCGCTTTTGAAATTAACATCGAGCGATGATTTAAAAAGGTGGCGCCGCGCTTTGCATACAAGAAAGGCTCTATCGTAGGGATGTCTCGTATTTGAAAAGTCCTTATAGCCCTCCACTCAGCTTCAGCCCCAACAATAGGGATTTGGCCCCGGACGAGATCATTAAAAGCGCCATGCCAAAAAAATGATTTGTGGATTTTAACGAAATATGACTCCTTCCCAACAACAATTCGAGAAGTTTTTCTACCCTCAACATCTCGAAAAATTACTTCCGCAAACTTTTTTTGCCAAGAAAACGGATCTTCATTCCCTATGGCTTCAGCTAGAGTCGGACTTATAAAGTCATTGGTTTTTTTACGGTCCATAAATATCAGAAAGCTTTTTTTTAACGTTTATAGGCGATAGGACTCATAGGAGTCCCGTTTTGTTGAGTTAAGATCTTATTTTTTTAACTGCAAATCGATGTATTTTGTTTGCTGCCTTTTCATGAAGAGAAGTTACATCCACGTGATTAAGGAAATCTTTACTTTTTTCTAACCAATCCTCCTTGTCAATATTCTTTAGAAGGATTTCTAGCGATCGATTGAGGGCGTTTTGTTGAAACGGCAACGAGACGACATCTCCCATGCCTGACTCGACAACATAATTTGAGTACCCGCAATTCTCGGTTGTCAAAACGGGTGTTCCTGAAACTATAGCCTCTAAAATAACGGTTCCAGTATTTTCGTCAAGAGCGGGCAAAATAAGCAAGTCTGCGGCAAACAAAAAGTCGCTTACATTGGCTTTGCCACCTAAAAAAGAAACCTGTTTAGAAATGAATAAACAAAAGGAGAGAATTTTGAAATAGGTCTGTTTATCCTGACCGACGACAAGGAATTTAGTTTTCCCCCGAATTTCGTTAGTGAGTGAGCCGAACGCCCTCAACGCTCTCGCGAGACCTTTTTTTTTAAAACCAGATCCAACAAAAAGGAGTAATTTTTCTTCTGGACGAAGGTTTAGCTGTTTCCTAAAAT
>JAYYDI010000092.1:0-5777 GCA_036161055.1 Pseudomonadota bacterium | reverse complement strand
TTCATTGGAGTGACCAGCGCTACCGCGCTTCCGTTTAACATGAATCGTGTATCTCAATTGACCTACGAACTTTCATCTTACTGTGACCTCTAGAGTTTACAAGCTCGCTCAAGCTTTCTTGATACGAAAAGTAAAAACATTATTTAGGTTTTGCACTAACAATAATTCATGGCCGCTCTGTTTCGAGAAGACATTAAAATCTCGCTCCGAGGAAGGATCGTCGCTAACGACCTCCACGACAGCCCCCTGATCAACCGAATTCAAGGCCTGCTTAGCTTTCAAAAGAGGAAGCGGACAGCTAAGACCTCGGGCATCCACTTTCTTATCAATCAATTAATCCTCCTATTCAGGGTATTTGCGATAGAGTTGTTAGACCGGCGTAGAATGAAAAACGTTTGATTTGCATAGTACAATAGCTTTGTTATGACAAAAATCTTTTTCTTTTTTTTAATGATAATTTTCTCGACAGGTCTTCGAAGTAACCCTTCTGAATTGCCTACATTCGGCGATCGACTGTCGGGGACATTATCGATTGAAAAAGAGAGAAAATTAGGCCAGCAATTTCTTAGATCACTGCGGGCACAAGCGCCTATTATAGACGATCCAATATTGCAAGACTATCTGGAACACCTGATCTACCGCCTAGCAGTTCACAGCGAATTAACGGATAAAAGACTAGACTTAGTACTGATAAAAAATAAGAATATCAACGCCTTTGCAGCGCCAGGCGGAATTATCGGATTGCACCATGGTTTGTTTCTGTACGGAGAGACAGAACACGAACTTTCAGCAATTCTTGCTCATGAACTTGCGCATTTAAGTCAGCGGCATTTCGCAAGGAGGCTGGATGAAAGCAAGAAAAACTCAGTAATAAGCTTAGCAGGGTTTTTGGCAAGTATTATTCTGGCTGCCACAGCAAGCGGAGATGCGGCTATGGCTGCCATCACGAGCACGCAGGGAATAGCGCAGAGTAAAACTCTTCGTTATTCTCGAGATCGAGAAGCAGAAGCAGACAGGGTCGGCATCCAAACACTAGCCCTCGCTGGGATGGATCCAAGAGCTATGGCTCTTATGTTTGAAAGACTGCAGAGATCAAGCAGGTACATAGGCGCAAACGAGGTCCCCGAGTTCCTCAGAACTCACCCAGTAACCAAATCTCGTATTGCTGACTCGTACAATCAAGCGATGGGATATCCAGATAAGAAGCCCTCTCTTCGTTTGAATTATCAGCTTATGAAGAGCCGAGTCAGAGCTCTGACAACCATTAACAGTTCTGCAGAGTTAAAGCGTTTTGAGATTCTCGCAAAATCTTCGGTGCACGAAATAGAAATTGCAGGAAAATATGGGATGGTTCTTCTGAATACGAAAGAAAACCAAAAATCAAAAGCCTTAACTACATTAAGAGAGCTAATAAAAAGATACCCCCTGAATATTAATTTTCGAATTGCCGAGGCAGAGATTTACGAAAGTTCGGAAGAACTGGAGATGTCCCAAAAAATTCTTGAAAAAGCACTTGATACGTCACCAGGAAATTATCCTCTAACCGTAAAATACGCTGAAATTCTCCTCGCATCTGGAAAACCCGAGCTTGCTATAAAAACACTTCATGGGTTGAGTGGAACTCGCCCTAGCGATCTCTTTATCTGGTACCTACTCGCAGAGTCTTATGGACTAGCGAAAAACATACCGGCCCTTCATGAAGCGCGTGCGAAATTCTTTTCCTTAAAAGGAAACTTTGAACAAGCAATAAAACAACTCAGCTATGCTCTGCCACTACTCAGCAACGACTTTCAGGCTTCCGCAAGAGTTCGCCAACACATGAAGGATATAATCAAGTTGAAGGAACCTTAAATGATCTGTCGAGAGAAAACTGATGTCGTTGAAAAATTTAAGAGTTTTTAACTCTGACACAGTCTAAGAATTAAGCTTGAAAGTCCAGCATTCTCTGCAAGGGGACCATGGCTTTTTTCCTAATGTCTTCTCGAACATTGATTTCATTTAGACCCTCCAGCAGCGTGTTTTCGAGATTTGCTAGGGTATTCATACCCATCCATGGACAATGAGCGCAGCTCCTACATGTGGCACCATTCCCGCCCGTCGGTGCTTCTATAAAAATTTTTTCCGGCGCCAGAGATCGCATCTTATGGAAGATCCCAGTATCCGTCGCTACGATGAATTTTGTATTGGGAAGATCTATAGCAGCTCGAATTATCTGTGTAGTAGATCCAACCACGTCCGCCAACTCAATTACCCTGGGCGGCGATTCTGGATGAACTAAAACTGCTGCATCCGGATGAACGGTCTTAATTGCTCTTAGGCCATTTGCTTTGAACTCTTCATGAACCACACAAGAGCCATTCCATAGGCGCATGTTTGCGCCCGTCTGCTTGTTGATGTAGGAACCCAGATACTTATCCGGTGCCCATATAATTGGCTTACCCTCTCCTTTTAGAAACTCGACGACTTCAAGTCCAATGCTGGAGGTCACTACCCAGTCTGCCATAGCCTTAATTTCTGCAGACGTATTCGCATATACCACCACGGTATGATCTGAATAACTTTCACAAAAACCTTTGAATGCTTTCGGAGGACAACCAAGGTCGAGAGAGCAAGTCGCCTCAAGCGTAGGCATCAGTACGCGCTTTTCTGGACTCAGTATTTTAGCGGTTTCTCCCATAAACCTTACGCCCGCAACGACCAGTGTACTTGCATCAGCGCGCGCTCCAAACCTCGCCATTTCAAGAGAGTCTGAAACGAATCCCCCTGATTCCTCTGCCAGCTCCTGAATTGCACTGTCAGTATAATAATGGGCGACGATAGAGGCGTTATTCTTTTTTAACAACTTCTTAATACGCTCTTTATGCACGCGAATTTCGTCATCGTCCATCACGTGGTTTTCATGAAGTGGCACTTCGAAATCCAAATTAGCCATCTGCTCTATTTTCCAGATTAAAAAACGGTCTAACGAGGTGCGCAATCGGTAGCTCACCTTTCCCAGAATAGAGGTATACAGTAAAGATGTGAAGAATTCACTCCTTAATGATTACGTAATGGATTTATCTAAAAGGGCAAAACCTATCGCGGAACACGAAAATCTTTTGATTACAACAAAGACTTTGCCAACTTGTTTCTTGTTTTTTTGAGTGGAAGAGGTATCATTGGCGCCGGCTTTAGGGTCGTTAGCTCAGCTGGTAGAGCAGTTGGCTTTTAACCAATTGGTCACTGGTTCGAATCCAGTACGACCCACCAATTGGGGGGGGGCTTCTTAATAACGGCTTCCCCCCTCTTTTTTACTTATTTTAGACCAGAAAATTCCAGAACTGCATCATGTCTTCATGAAAAACATCAGCGAGCCTCTCTGAAGTTCCAATACGCGCGCCTAGATTGCCGTAGCCCGCCTCGATACCGTAAAGCATTAAGTCACGCTCATTTGTCTCACGCCCGCTCTCGCCAAATATTGGATGGATATAAATTCCGTTTTCCTTTATGTAGATGGTTGGAGCACCTGGAGCAACAGAGGCACCCGAGGCCAATTCTACAGGTGACGACCTGTCAAACCCATGATGCGCTCCGGCAACGATCTTTATCGAGGATTCCGCTCCCGCCAGTTTAAGGGCTTGAGTAAACCCTTGAACTTGCTGAACCGAACACCACTCGTCTTGATCCCCTATAATAGACCTGATCTTAGTTTCCCCAACGCTTGGGTCAGTAAATTGCAAACCGCACCAAGGGTATGCGGCATAAACCCCAGCAATCGGTTTGGTATAATCCGTAAACTTTTGCATTGTTGCGGCCAAAAGTGCAGCAGACCCACCACGACTGTGTCCCTGAATTCCTATGCGATCTGGATCAATGCCATCTATGGTGCTCAGAAAATCAACTGCGCATAGAATGTCCATCGCACTTGCAGCGAACGAGTACTGAGCTTGGTTGCTAACCGTTGACTGCACACCCCTTTCACCAAAAGGGTCAATTAAACAAACTGCAATTCCAGCATCAGTTAACAACCTCGCCTTGAGGATATGGGACTCGGAAAGACCGAAACTGCCGGGGACAACAATCACAAGAGAAGTTTTTTCTGACGATGGCTGGAATAACTGAGCCCAGATCTCAACAGTCTTTACAGATTCGGGCTCCGAGATAGCCTGGAAAAAATTTAACGGGTTACCGGTAGCGATGCGTATCGACGAACCAGATAATCCGCTCTCCAAACGAACAGATTGATGATCAAGAAATAGAGCCAAAGCCCCCCCAATTTGGATTGATCCGCCCCAGCAAGTGATCGCATAGCCAAAAAATCGCCGTATGAGGCTGAAACGACTATTTTCATTATTAGAAGTTAAGCATACTACGTCTGACCCGCAGTAATTTTTGCAAGCCCCGTTGGCGATAAAATCTCTATCCAGTAACCATCGGGATCCTTAATGAAAGCAAGGCCTTTCATGTTTCCGTCATTTGGGCGCTTTACGTACTCAACACCCAGTTCGTCAAATCTTTCGCATGCTTTGTAAACGTCTGGAACCGAAATACCAATATGGCCGAACCCTCTCGGTTCGGAATTCCCATCGTGATAAACCGGCCCTGTCTCTAATTCGGTACCATAGTTGTGAGTTAGCTCTAAAAGCGCTGGTTGTTTAAAAACCCATTTGGCCTTAGATTCTATTTGTTCAGGGACATCCTCTTTTGAATATCCTAGAAAATATAGGGCGAATTCCATCTCGGGGAAATCAAAATTTCCCAATAACCTCATACCCAAAACATCCTTGTAAAAAGGGAGACTTATCGCAGGGTCTTTGATTCGTAGCATAGTTTGGTTTAGCACATATCCTTCAGTTTCTGTCATGCGGCACTCCTTTTCTAATTTAACTACTCGGGGAAGTTTAATGGCAAAAGCGCGTCCAAGAGGTTCTCGGGCCGAGAAATTCCTACGATATAAACAATTTTTTGCTCCACACGCCCCTCGGCATGCAATGCGCCGGCTGGTATTTCAAGCTTGTCACCTGCAGAAACTTCTATTCGCGAACCCTTGGAATCCAAAATATAACTGTTCCCTTCCATGATATATCCGCAGTTATCTACGTCATGCCAGTGCAAAGGCAGCTCTTCCATTCTCTCAGAGACATAAACGGTGGGCCATAGATCTAGTTTCTTTATATCATCAAGAACTTCTTCTTTACTAGAATGAAATCCATGTATGACTTTCACTGGGCCTGGTTTTAGAGGCACTTTGATCTCTTTTATTTTTATTCTTTACACGGTAATACACTTTACTGCTTTAGTCGAATTTCAAAATTTCTTATCAAATCGCGATTAAATGAATAATTGAAATCGGCTGTTCAACGCTTATGATGTGAAGATTCGAATTTTTTAAAGCGATAAAGTAGTAAAACAAATGAGTTCAATATCAAAGTATAATCAACTAGCAGTAGAGACCTCAAAAAGGGTTCATGCAGAGCGACAACTTAGCAACGAGAAGCCTCTCAAGCTTGAAAGATCGGTAGAGGAAAAGTTTCCTGCGGACTATCGCCCGGGTTTTGGAGTAGCGATGGAATATGAGAAAATGGGAAATCAGTCAGTCTCGCCTGAGACGCAAAGACTCGCAAAGCACCTCAACCTAGAACTTGAGCACTTGGGTATAACTCTAGGAACTATTGTTGGTGGTTTTGACCTAAAAAAACCATTGGACGATCCTCTTATCAGTTGTCTAAAGCAGATTTTTTTAGAGAGGAAAGTCATCTTTTTCAGAAATCAGGAAGTTAATCAAGATCAGTTAGCTA
>JAYYDI010000091.1:0-5037 GCA_036161055.1 Pseudomonadota bacterium | reverse complement strand
GAGTATAATTAGTTAGAGATAAGATAATCTGTAAAAAACTATAAGATGGAAAAGACGCAAGCACAGAAAAAAAAGGTTACGGAGGGAAATGGGTTTATAGCTGCGTTGGACCAGAGTGGAGGGTCTACTCCGAAAGCGCTTAATCTCTATGGGATTGAAGCCGATTCTTGGAGCGATGAAACTGAAATGTTTGATCTCGTTCACCAAATGCGCTGCAGAATTATTCAGAGCCCAAGCTTCAGTGGGAATAAGATTCTAGGGGCTATATTGTTCGAACAGACTATGGAGAGAAAGGTGGATGATCTCCACACAGCCGATTTTCTTTGGGAAAGAAAAGAGATTGTTCCTTTTCTAAAAGTTGATAAAGGACTTGAGGAGAATTTGGGTGGGATGCAGTTAATGAAGCCTATTCCAAATCTTGATGACGTTTTATCGAGCGCGAGTTCATTCGGAATTTTCGGAACAAAGATGAGATCGGTTATTCATGCCTCTGATTCAGCTGGGATTGCAGAAATAGTTGCTCAACAGTTTGATGTTGGAAGGCGAATACTTAGCGTGCACCTGACCCCGATAATAGAACCTGAAATCGATATCCACTGCAGTGATAAGCCGAACGCAGAGTCTATACTGAAAGCGTGTTTGCTCGATGAGCTAAACAACCTTGATTCCGAAGAAATTATCCTGAAGCTGACCCTTCCTGACGACAAAGATTTTTATGGGGAGTTAATTTCTCACCCGCGAGTTATGAGAGTCGTTGCATTATCCGGAGGTTACCCTAGAGATGAAGCTAACAGGCGCCTCTCAAATCAGAAATCGATGATTGCGAGCTTCTCTAGAGCTCTAACCGAAGGGCTTTCAGTTAATCTGAATGAGGAATCATTCAACAGTGTGCTATCTCAGTCAATTGAGAGCATCTTTAGAGCATCGGTTTCTTGAGTTTCTACTTTTCTTCAGAAATTTATAACTGTGATGTCGAGATGATCGAGAATCCGACAGCCTAAAATTTTTGATCTACTTCTTCGGAGGGATAGCTTCCCGATAGTCTCCCAACAATTCTTGCAGGCACACCCGCCACGGTGACCTGAGCCGGCACATTTTCCATAACAACGCTACCAGCGCCAACTTTCGCTCCCTCGCCAATTTCGATATTTCCGATGATCGAAGCAGAGGTACCTATTAAGACGCCCTTTCGAACTTTTGGATGCCTATCTCCCTGCTCTTTTCCAGTTCCCCCGAGGGTGACCCCATGGAGCATAGTGACATCATCTTCAATGACAGCGGTCTCTCCGACTACAATCCCAGTCGCATGATCAAACATTATCCCTTGCCCTATTTTCGCTGCAGGGTGTATATCTACGCCAAATTTCTCACTCATCTGATTTTGAAAATAAAACGCGAGGCTATGTCGTTCGTTTTTCCAAAGCCAGTGAGCTATCCTATGCCCTTGAAGCGCATGGAACCCCTTAAAAAATAAGAATGGTGTAGAGAAGCTTTTGCAGGCGGGGTCTCGCTCCCTGACGGCTTTGATGTCAGTTTCGGCTGCCTCAATGAGTTTTGGGTCCGCTCGATATGCCTCCTCAATGATTTCCCTTATTGCCATTGAGGTCACTACCTGGCTGTCGAGTTTACTCGCGAGTAAAAAGCTGAGCGCGCCTTCAAATGTGTGATGGTTTAAAACGGTTGCGTAAAGAAATGTAGACATAATGGGCTCGAAGTCTGCCCTTAGCTTTACTTCATGACCTATGCTTTCCCAGAGAGATTCTGCCCCGCTGGAATCGAGCAACTCAATTTCGCGGCTTACGTTCTCTCTTTTATAAGGGCCTTTCTGAGGATTCATGGTTCCCCTTTAGTCGTTTTTTAAGGTGTAGAGTTTGGACGGAATTTTAAATTTTTCAAGTAAAAATATGCTCCGAGCAAACAAGCTTGCTCGTTATACGGGTTTAGGAACATAAAGTCTGATATGGTTTAATGGCGTTGAGATTTCGTGGAGATCTTTATGAAAGTATTCAATCGAATAGCGTTGGTCGCCAGAGTGGTGAGCGAACAGATAGCAGACTCGCTGCGCCTAGTTGAGAGGTTTCTTTTAGAACATGGCAAGGAAGTCTACATCGAGAGCAATTCAGCTACTATGTTTGGTGAAAGTGCATCAATTCCTAAAACTATTAATGAGATCGGCGATTGCTGCGATTTGGTCATTGCCGTTGGGGGCGACGGTAACATACTTTCTTGCGCCAGAGAGATGGCTCCTTTCGGGGTACCGATACTAGGGGTTAACAGAGGGAAGCTAGGTTTTCTAGCGGATATTTCTCCAGAGGATATAGAAACCAGCGTGGGTCAAGTCTTAATGGGTGATTACTCTGTTCAAGAGCATTTTCTTCTTGAAGGTAAAGTTGAGGGCTCTCAGAATGCGTCATCTGCGTTAAATGAGGTTTTATTGCACACGACGGTTTTGCCCAAGATGATTGAGATGGAGATCTTCCATAATGACCGTTATGTCTTTACTCAAAAGTCTGACGGTTTGATTGTGTCTTCGCCTACTGGATCTACCGCCTACGCTTTGTCGGCAGGTGGCCCAATCATGTACCCGAGTTTAAATGCGTTTGTATTGATACCTATGTTCCCGCATTCGCTAACCAATAGGCCATTGGTTGTTCCCGCAGATGGTGAAATAAGAATTGTCTTAGGAAAAGAAAAAGACTTACAAGCGAAAGTTAGTTTTGACTCGCACCTCGAATTTCAGATTGGATCTGGAGATTCCTTGCTGATAAATAAGAAAAAAGAAAAATTAATGCTCGTGCATCCTCCGAACTACAGTTTTTTTGAGGCCTGCCGGAGCAAGCTTGATTGGGCTTCAAGAACCGCCGCGGATTAAAAAGCGGACTAAATTATTCTCGATTAGTCAATATCGGAAAGTGTATCTATATCTAAAGTCACGCCCCTATCGCTTGTTTGGATGAACCTCACGCATTCGAGATTCGAGCGAACTATTCTCTTTGCACCTATATCACCGGATAGGAATCCTAATTCTTTATAAAAGCGATTTGGGAAGCAGACTGGATGGCCCGTCGCAGTCCCAAATTTAGGGACGATGATATGTGAGGGATAAGTTGTAGCTTCGGTTTTTAATCTTGAGATTGTCTCGGGTTCTAAATATGGCATATCGCCCAGAAAAACAAAGGCTGAGGCCCACTTTCTCTGGTTCACTGTTGTTATAGCCGAAGCAAGGCTGCGCCCCATTCCTTCAATACTATCCTTTGCGTGATGGATAATTATCTTGGCGGCTTCAAATTTGCTTAGTATCAAGTCAGCAATTGTTTGGTCGTTGCTCCTGAGGACAACTATTATTTCTTCGAAGTGGCGGACTAGGTTCTCAATAGTTTGAATAACCATGGGCTCATTCCCATGAAGGGGTTCAATTCGTTTGTCTCGGCCGAACCTTCTGCTGAAACCTGCAGCGAGGACCAATGCTCCTATTTTCAACTTGATTCCGATTTGTCGATATAATTATTTTCTTTCTCGACGAATTTATTCTGATTTCGCACCAAGCTAAGCTGAGCAATTATAGAGATAGCGATTTCTGAAGGTGTTTTGCTACCAATCGGCAACCCCACCGGGGCATGCAGTCTAGAAATCTCATCTTCTGAAAGGTCTAACTGAAGCAATCTTTCTTTTCTTTTTTCAGAGGTCTTTTTAGAACCCATGGCACCTACAAAAAAAGCTGACGTTTTGAGCGCTTGCATAAGTCCCATATCGTCGATTCTCGGGTCGTGCGTGAGCGCCACAATCGCTGACATCTCATCTTTGACGTAGCGATTAATTGCGTCGTCTGGCATACCACAAATTAACTGGACTCCTTCAATTTTCCATTGCTCGATCATATTCTCCCGGGGATCACAGACCAAGACATGGTAATCAAGCATTTTGGCGATCTGAGCTAAGTACTGAGAAACTTGGCCTGCACCAATCAAGAACAGCTGAAATCTTGGCCCTAGGGTGTGTTTCAGGATCCCCTGATTTTCTTTTACTAGCTTTAATTCGGAAAATTTCTGTTTTAACTCTGTTTCGACTTTGCCAGAATTTAGATCGGTCTTTTTGAGCACGCATTGTCTTGTTTCAAGTTGGTCTTTAATGAGTGAAAACGCCGTCAAATTTCTCCCATCAAACTGAGGCTCTATAACAACCTCTAGTTGTCCACCGCAGGGCAGGCCAAACCTATCGCTTTCCTCTTTTGATTTGCCATACAAAATTACCTCCGGCTCACCATCCGCGACCTGTTTTCCGATTATTCGCTCTAGAAGGTCTTCCTCGACGCAACCTCCTGAAAGAGAGCCTTTTGTATCCCCATCTTCGTTACAGCAAAAAGTCGACCCAATTGGTCTTGGAGATGATCCCCAAGTTCTTGTCACCGTTGCAAGCCAGACCTTTTTCTTTTCTTCGATCCACTCGATCAGGGTTTCGAGCACTTCGAGGTCGTTGTTTTCTAACATTCTCAAGTTCATAATTACGTTTCGAATATATTACACTTTTTCCAGTAGCCTCTGCATCGAATATTTTGCTCAGAAACCAATGTATAAAGTGCTAGAAACCAGGGATGAAGAGGATTTATCCTCTCTTCGCGATTATCTTTTTTCACTAAATATGGAGCATCGAATTTCAGAATCTGGTGGGCGACAAATTTTGTGGGTTTATAGATTAGAGGATGCAGAAATAGTTATTCGTGCTTACGAGCAATTTAAAACCTTTCCAAAGGCTAGCCAGACAAGATTGACCAGTCTCGCCTTAATTGCTGGGCCGTCGAGAGGATTGTTGGCGTTTATAAGGACTGCGCCTGTTACCTCGTTGCTCGTCTTGTCATCCCTTTTAATTTTCATCTTGACCTCCGAAGATGAAGTACTACCAACCAATCATTCAGCTTTAATTGGCAATCTTTTTTTCTCTCCTGTCACAAGAGTCGAGAATCAGTTTTTTTTTGTTCCACTTGAGCAAGTATTATTGTCTGGCGAGTGGTGGCGACTAATTACCCCAATGTTTGTTCAT
>JAYYDI010000090.1:0-5921 GCA_036161055.1 Pseudomonadota bacterium | reverse complement strand
AGAATATATAATATCTCCCCGTCTTGAATCATACCCAGGTCCGATCTGGCAATGGCCTCTATTGCCCGAGTATTATCCTTTAGATCCGCTATTTCCGCTCGAAGGGCTGCGTTTCTCAATCTTTTCTCAGCATTATCTTTTTTTTCTTTTTCAAGTCTGTTTTCAAGGAAATGGATATGTCCCCTGCTGCCCTCGCCAATCCAAAGCCGATACTGGAGTCCAATGATGCAAAACGATAGAAGCACCACCAGTAGCCTAAAACCGAGCCTTGTCATTTACTTAATTCCTTCAAGCTGAAAAAAAGGAGCAGCGCTGTGCTCCTCTATTCGCAAAAGCCTGTTATATTTGGCTATTCTGTCCGATCGCGAGAGCGAACCTGTCTTGATCTGGCCAGCGCCAGTCGCCACTGCAAGGTCGGCAATAAAGGTGTCTTCTGTTTCACCAGATCTGTGAGAAATAACCGTCCCATATCCCGCATCTTTTGCAATTGAGATAGCTTCCAAAGTCTCTGTCAAAGTTCCAATCTGGTTAGGCTTGATCAGAATAGTATTTCCTATCCCACTTTCTATGCCAGCTCGAAGAAGATTGGGGTTTGTAACAAAAAGATCATCGCCGACGAGCTGAATGTGGCCGAGCTTTTGGGTGAGGAGTTGCCAACCTTTCCAATCTTCCTCATCCATCCCATCCTCAATTGAGCTTATAGGGTGTCTCTCCGAGAGACCATAAAGATAGTCAGCAAATTCTGATGAGTTGCGAACTGCGCCTTCCATCTTGTAAAAGCCCGAGTCAAAAAATTCTGTAGCAGCACAGTCCAACGCAATGTGAACATCTTTGCCCGGGACATAGCCGGTTTTTTCAATTGCCTCTAAAATAACAGCAATAGCGTCCTCACTGCATGGGAGGTTTGGCGCAAAACCACCTTCGTCTCCCACAGTCGTTTGCAGATTTTTTTTCTGAAGAACTTCTCTAAGAGAATAGAATATCTCGGCCCCGCATCTCAGAGCTTCGGAAAAACTCTTAGTCCCCGCCGGCTGAATCATAAACTCCTGAATGTCTAGGTTATTATCCGCATGCTCTCCCCCATTTATTATGTTCATCATAGGTACTGGCATTGAAAGATTTTCTCCGCTTGGACTCAGTTGAGCCAAACGCTCGTATAATTCCAGGCCCATTCTTTTGGCAGAGGCGGCAGCTAATGCGAGGGAAACAGCGAGTATGGCATTTGCTCCCAGCACTGACTTGCTTTCAGTTCCGTCGAGCTCGCACATAGTTCGGTCAGCTAGCTCCTGATCAAGTCCATTGAAACCCATAAGCGATGAGCGTATTCGTGTGTTTATATTTTCTGCAGCTTTAAGAACCCCTTTTCCAAAATATCTGCCCTTGTCTCCATCTCTCAATTCAATTGCTTCTTTTGAACCGGTAGATGCCCCTGAGGGCACGCACGCAGACCCTTTAACAACTTTATCTATTTCAATCTCTGCTTCGACCGTAGGAGCACCCCTCGAATCTAATATCTCTCTTGCACGTATTCCCGTAATTTCCATAACTATACTAGATATCTCCTGATGCTATCTTGTTCTTTACTATCAAATCGAGCTCGTGAAGAGTCTCTAGAAGGTTCCTCATATCGTGCATGGGCCAACTATTGGGTCCATCACTCTTTGCTTGGTCAGGATTGGGGTGAGTCTCTAAAAATAGGCCATGGACGCCAGTTGCGATGGCTGCGCGGCTGAGGACTGGCACCATTCGTCGATCACCCCCGGAAGAGGAACCTCTACCACCGGGAAATTGAACACTATGAGTTGCGTCAAAAACAACGGGGCATCCGGTTTCTCGCAAAATTGGGAGAGCTCGCATATCTGAAACCAAATTATTGTACCCAAAACTAACCCCTCTCTCACAAACTAAAATGTTTGGATTCCCAACTGATCTAGCTTTATCAACAACGTTTTTCATATCAGATGGAGCAAGAAACTGGCCTTTTTTAATATTGATCGGTAATCCAGTCCTTGCAACTCGTTGGATGTAATTAGTCTGGCGACACAGGAAAGCGGGAGTCTGCAAAACAGACACCACGTCCTTGACCTCGTCTAGCGGAGTATCTTCATGCACGTCAGTAAGGGTATGGACGCCCACCTCGACCTTCACTTTCTCCAGAATTCGCAATCCCTCTTCGATTCCTAGGCCTCTGAAACTTTCGTGGGAGCTTCGATTAGCTTTGTCAAACGAAGATTTAAAGATCAAAGGGATTCTCAGATCATCGCAAACTTGCCTGAGATACGAAGAGCTCTGCATCGCTAGTTCCTCAGATTCCAAAACGCATGGCCCCGCAATCAAAAAAAAGGGGCTACTATCAGTTACTTCAAATCCGCAGAGATACATTACTGTTTCCTCGTATTAAGAAAGCACCATAATCACTTTCCAGTTTGGCAAACAAGAGCAGCCTCAATAAAACTCGTGAATAACGGGTGTCCATCTCTTGGAGAGGAAGTGAACTCGGGATGGAACTGGCTGGCAACAAACCAAGGATGGTCTGCGTACTCGATCATTTCTACCAAAGACTTATCGGCGCTCCTGCCAGCAACCTTCAAACCTGCTTCCTCCAGGATCTCTATATACTGGTTGTTAACCTCGTAACGGTGCCTATGTCGTTCCCATATTTCCTGCTTTTTATAAATCTGGAAGGCCTTTGAGTCCTTTTCAAGATGACAGGATTGCGCCCCCATTCGCATAGTGCCTCCTAAATCTGAGTTTTTATCTCGTTCATTTTTGAGACCGTCTTGGTCAACCCACTCCGTAACTAAACCTATTACTGGATGGGGGGTCTCTGAGTTATTCTCCGTAGTGTCCGCTTCACTCAAATTCGCTTTATTTCTTGCGATATCCACAACCGCTGCATGAAGGCCATAACAAATACCGAGGTAAGGAATATTCCTTTCCCGTGCAAATCCGGCGGCTAAGACTTTTCCCTCGAAACCCCGTTCACCAAAGCCACCTGGAACAAGAATAGCGTCGGCATCCTCTAAAACGCTAACGCCATCAGCTTCAATATTTACTGAATCTATAAATTCTACGTCCACCTGCGTAAAAGTCCGAATACCAGCATGTATCAAGGCCTCGTTCAAAGACTTATAGGCGTCGGAGAGATCCATATATTTTCCAACCATTTTTAATTTGACCATGTTTTTTGCTCTGAGTTGGCTGTCCACCACCTTCTTCCAGTCACCTAGATCTGCTGGCTCGGCATCTAAACTAAACTTTTTCAAAATAATCTCGTCCAGCCCTTCTTCGTTCAATAAAACCGGTATCTTGTAAATAGTGTCTGAATCGGTGAGGGGAATAACAGCACTTGGCTCTACGTTTGTAAAAAGAGCAATTTTCTCAATGGCGCTTTTAGAGATTTCGTGATCGGATCGTACGACTAGAATATCTGGTTGAAGTCCTATTGATCGGAGTTCTTTTACGGAGTGCTGCGTGGGTTTTGTCTTGGATTCGCCCGCGGTCGCAATGAACGGGACCAAAGTCAAGTGCATCAAAAGCGCGCGGGAGCTACCGAGCTCAAATTTCAGCTGTCTCGCCGCCTCTAAAAAAGGTTGAGATTCTATGTCACCGACTGTCCCACCTATTTCCACCAGAGTGACATCAAAGCCTTTGCTAGCTTCAACAATTCTCAACTTGATTTCGTCAGTAATATGCGGGATGACTTGTATAGTCGCGCCCAAGTAATCCCCGCGCCTCTCTTTTGCGATCACATCCGCATATATTCTTCCGGTAGTAAAGTTGTTGTTCCTGGTTAGATTACTGCAGGATCTTACGAACCTCTCGTAGTGACCTAAATCAAGATCCGTTTCGGTTCCATCGGCAGTTACGTAGACTTCTCCATGTTGAAGAGGACTCATAGTACCCGGATCGACATTGATATACGGATCAAGCTTAAGCATTGTTACCTTTAAACCACGAGCTTCGAGCACAGCTCCGAGTGAAGCAGCAGCTATCCCCTTTCCCAAAGAAGATACGACTCCACCTGTGACAAATATATACCGAGACATGTAAATCCCATCTTTTTAAGGGATGATCGAATAATGATCAAGATGGGAGTGAAGATTATCACGCATAACTACTGCCCACAATGAATTTAATCTAGCGAACCGTTGACTCAACCGAACCATTGACTCAAACAAACCGATCTCCCATAACGAAATCAATCTTAAACCCTTCAGAGTTTTGGCTCGCTATCCAATCATCGGCTATCAACATGGGCACATCCCACTCCGACATTGCGCTTAAGGCAACTAGCTCATTGCCAGCATAGATAAGGGGCAATCTAAAACGGTGCCATGGAGGGACCTTTAGGTCTTGCAACAACTTCTTCAAGCTTTTCTTCCCGCGCAACTTGAAAATCTCACCTCCCTTGCGAAATCGTACATGGTATCCTTCCATTGACTTCAGGCCTTGACCAAACACTGATTTCCTAAAAACTTGTCCCCCCGCAACATCACTCTGAGCTTGCAAGCGAAACGAAGTGTCCTCGGAAAAATCTGGCACTTTTTTTCCGACATATAAACGGCCTTTAAATTTTTTAAAGGTCAACCAAGAAAACTTCATGTTGATTCCCGATTCAGACAAAATTCTGGCCGAAAGCTCTGAGAGAAAAGACTTTCTTGGTATCGGAACCCCTAATTCTATTAACCAAAATATAAGAAGATTCTCGAGTTTTTCTTTTTTTAAACATTTTAAATTTGCTAACTCTATCGAATCCCTATCAGCTCTTAGCGCCGACAACTCTTTTTTTGCTTGGACCTCTATTTTTGAGCGCAAATGACCGTCTCTCTCTAACTTATCAAGAATTGCGTTCTCAGCATAAGCGAACCGGTTCACAATGGCTGGCACTATATTGCGTCGAATATAATTGCGGTCAAACATATCCTCAAGATTTGTGGAGTCCTCTATCCAACGTAAGCGATTTTCTCTAGCGTAGTTCAAGATCTGAAGCTTCGATAAGGTCAGCATTGGTCGGTATAAGGTAGCCATACCGATTGCTCGTTCTCTCGGCATTCCATTCAATCCAAAGCCGCCTCCGCCGCGAAACAATTTAAACAGAGCAGTCTCAATTTGATCCCCCGCGTGATGCGCGAGCAAAATAAGGTCATTCGGACCAAGAAATTTTCTAAATGCCTCATAACGAGATTTTCTCGCCGCGGCCTCAATGCTCCCTTTGGCTTTAATATTTACTTCAGCTACAAAACATTTTATCGAGTAAGCACCAGCAAGCTTCACACAAAATGATTGCGCCTCCCCAGATTCTTCACTCAAATTATGATTCACATGGATTGCGAAAATAGGCTTGTCGCAAATTTTGTGGACCAGATCCAGCATGACTACCGAATCAACTCCACCGCTAAGCGCTATATAGACCTTGATATACCTTGGATCGTTAATCTTCTCTATCGAAACTCTATCCAACACGACAAAGAACCTGCTTATCTAGGTTTTAGGTTAATTGCATCTCGGCCCAGTCTTTTTCTCAGCACTTCAAGCAAAGAATCTTCCAAAACGACGTTCCAAGTTTTTCCAAGAGCAATTTCTCCTTGAGCTCCCTCGAGCGATACTCTTAACCTAACGGCGCAAGCCTCCTTAGAATTGAGTCTATAATCTGATAAGATGCTCCTCAGATCACTTATAGAGCAGCTCGAGCTTTTACCGCCTGCGATATCTAATCGCACACTTTTAACGAACCGACTTCGTAACTCTTGGACAGTCAAAACCTCGGATCCTCTGACGCGCAACCCTCCAGAAAAAGAATCCTCAGAGACAGTGCCTTTTACAACTACGATACGATCTTGATCGATTTTTTGGCTGTTATTCAGGAATAGGTCAGCGAAGATCGAAATTTCGATCCTATCAGTCTTGTCATCAAGCAT
>JAYYDI010000089.1:0-13990 GCA_036161055.1 Pseudomonadota bacterium | reverse complement strand
AAGATTGCAAAAACAGATCAGTTTTTACCTCTTTTCCATCGCTTTTTCTGGCATCGGCCTGGCCATGCAACAACTGCTATTAAGCTGGCTCTTGGTTGGGGTGCTGCTTCTACCTGCCGATGAAGTCGGGGTAATTCAGGCATTGATCGCTCTGCCAGGAATCCTTCTAATGTTATGGGGAGGCGCTAAGGCCGACCAGACCGATCCCAGAAGAATTCTTTTAAATGGCTACCTTTTAGCATGGATATTGCCTATCTCCTTGATCGTAACTATCGAGTTCGGTTTTCTAAATTTATGGTCGGTCGCATTTTTTGGTTTGTTCATGAGTGTAATAACTTCAATTGTCATCCCCGCTCAGCAATCGCTCCTCAATCATATTGCTCAGCGAGATATCCAGCGAGGCGTTACCGCAGCCACAGGTATCGGGTTTGTCGTTCAAATTATTGGCTTTAGTTTAGCTGGTCAGCTAGAGGCGATAGGTATGAGCAATGTCCTGTTGATCCAAGCTTTTGCGCTGCTTCTTACTGCAGTCGCGGTTGCGGGACTCAAGCCCGCAGAGCAATCAAAGAAAAAAGAAAGCAAACACCAAATTATGTCCGACAGAGTCTTCGGTTTTCAGGCAATAGTTCGGAATAAGACTATTTTTAATACTCTCTTGATAACATTTACTTCGGGCATCTTTAACGCTGGTGCTTTTTTAACGGCTGTTCCTTTCGTTATAAAGCGCGTTTACGAAGGCAGTGCATTTGGCTTCGCAACGGTTATGGTTACCTTTTATCTAGGCGCAGCTATTTCAAACCTCATTCAATATAAATTAATGCCGCTTGAAAAACCGGGGTTTTGGTTCCTAATATTGCAACTTTCGAGGATACTCATTTTGTTCCTGGTCTGGATACAACCCAGTTGGACTTTTTTGCTGGCAGTACTTTTCGCATGGGGTTTAAACATGGGGGTCACTACCAATCTCTCAAGAACTATTGTACAGGAAGCCTCTGAGTCCCGATTCCTTGCGCGGATCCTGAGCGTTTACAATATTGGTTTGATAGGCAGTATTCCCATAGGAGCAGTCATAATCGGTCATGTGATCGAACAGTATGGAACTATGAGCGCCATGATACCGGGCATGTTCCTATCCGCCTTGGTTTTTTTATACGGAGTCTTCTTCACAAAGCTTAGCTCCTATCGCTCTCCCAATTTCATATGACCAATGATCAGATGCTCCTCTTAAAATCTGGTTCTCTTTTCTCTAAGAATGCATCAATAGCCTCTTTGTGCTCGGGTGTTTGGTAACACATAGATAAGGCTTTTAGTTCTCGCGATTGAACCAGACCAAGATCTGACTCGTCCATATTTTCAGTGATAAGCTGCTTGACTTTCCTCAAGGCTTGGGGGGGATTTTCCCCCATGGCTCTCGCGATAGTTCTCGCTTCATCCAAAAGGTTTTCAGGTGTAGTGACCTTATCGACAAGCCCAACTCTTAACGCCTCGTCCGCAAGAATAGTTTTACCCGTTAACATTAACTCGCTAGCAGCGCCAAAGCCGCAACGGGCGATTAAGAATTTAGAACTTGCAAGCTCGGGAACCAGCCCCATCATTATAAATCGGCAACTTAGCTTTGCTTCCGTAGACGCCACTATGAAGTCCATTGGCAGAACCTGAGTCAGGCCGACGCCAATCGCAGCCCCGTTGATTGCCGCAATAACCGGTTTCGAAGAGCGAATCAGACTAACCCAATCGCCTGAACCATCTTCTGATCCAGCCTTCCCTTTTTCAGACTCTGCTTTAAAAAGATCCTTCACATCTGCACCGGCACAGAAACCGCGACCGCTACCTGTAACTAGAAAAGCATCCACGGCCGGATCCTCGTTTCCAAGGAATATAACTTCTTCCATTTCTGAGCCCATTCTTCTCGTCCAAGCATTAAGGCGGTCTGGACGATTCATAGAAATAGTAACGATTCCTTCGCTGCTCTCGACGAGTATGGTTTCATATTTCAAGCTAAACACCTCAACGTTAATAAAGGACTTGTAAATGATAAGCTTCTCTTGCCAAACATAACAATAGTAAAAACGGTTCCGAACAACTCATTTTTCAGAAAATGGGAAAAAATAAGTTTGGTACTAGATTTCCTCTGACTTAGGGAATTCAGCAAGGTTTTTATGTCTAACTATTTCGCCTTCTTCCATCGAAATAATTTCTTCTGCTATGTTAGTGGCCAAATCACCAATTCGCTCCAGGTTGGAAGACACCGTCAACAAGGATAAGGCTGCACGAATTGATTCGGATTTTTCTAGCATGACTTTTATGAGAGTTTTATAGGTTGCAGCATGCATAATATCCAACTCATCGTCCAACTTTAAAACCGTCCGTGCTCTTTTTGCATCTTGCTGAGTGAGGGCAACTATTGATTCTTTCACCATTTTTGAGCAAAGCTCGGCCATGGAATGAAGATTTAGATCTGCGACCACCCTATCTTTATCTGAAATATACTCAATCCGCTCTGCAATATTCTTTAACTGATCGCCCATCCGCTCTAAGTCATTATTGACTTTTAGGACAACAATTAGAAAGCGGAGGTTTTCAGAGACAGGCTGATGCAACGCCAAAACCTTTAAGCACTCTTCCTCAATTTCAACCTCTATCGTATCGATAAGGTGTTCGACTTCATATACTTGGTTTACTAAAACCAAATCATAATTTTGGATCATTGCACTGGCTGTCTCTATGCTATCAGCAACCATCTCTCCTAAATCCAGAATTCGGTTCCTAACCTGATTGACGTCTTTCTCAAGGTGTTTCGACATTAAAAACTCTAATACCAATCTTGGTTCCGCTACGATAGCATACCTGTTGAATGCAGTGGGACAGCAAGAGGCATCTTAAAAGCTTCAACACTATAATTTAACTAAAAGTTGTGAAAATAATGTTGCTATTACAGAGTTTTATGGGTCTTGCCCTTCTCCTATCGTTGTGTCTAGTGTTCAGCGAATCCAGAGTGAACGTAAGACTCAGGATTGTCATCAAAAGCTTCCTTCTTCAAACGCTGCTCGCTTTGATTTTGTTAAAGCTACCGGCGTCGCAAGGACTATTTGTTTTTTTGAACGATGGCATCTCTGTTCTGCAGGCTGCCACAAAAGCAGGAACATCATTCATATTTGGTTATCTTGGAGGAGAGGCACTACCTTTCCAAACTAGCAATCAAGGCGATGGTTTTATCCTAGCATTTCAGGCAATGCCGCTGATCATTGTGGTGAGTGTAATTTCATCAGTATTGATGTACCTAAAAATACTTCCCCTTATCATGCGAGGTTTCTCTTTTATCCTTGAGAAAACGATTGAAGTAGGTGGTGCAGTTGGCCTTGGAGTATCGGCCAATGCATTTCTTGGAATGATCGAATCTCCCTTGTTAATAAAACACTACCTTGAAAAAATTAGTCGGGGCGAGCTGTTTGCAATTATGGTTGCTGGAATGGCTACGATTGCTGGGACGATGTTGGCTCTTGAGTCAGCAATCATTAGCTCGGTTGTACCAAACGCAATCGGTCATTTAATCAGTTGCTCTCTTATCACTTTACCTGCTGCAATTTACATCGCTCATATATTCGTTCCAGACAACTCGTCGGTTACAACTGGCGATGCCGCATCTGAGAGAGGCGCTGAGAGTTTTATCGACGCCATAACCGTTGGGACGTCAAACGGTTTACAGATTTTTTTGAACGTAATTGCAATGATCATAGTGATCGTAGCACTTGTTTTTCTGGTTAACGCTTTTCTCGGCGTTCTTCCCGAGATAGATGGAGAGGCCACAACTTTAGAGAGGGTTCTCGGGTTTCTCCTTATTCCGCTGACCATGATGATGGGCATTCCTTATGAACAAGCGTTTATTGCTGGACAACTTATGGGCACAAAGTTAGTGCTAACTGAATTTATCGCATACGTAAGACTAGGTGATTTGCCCTTGGACGCGATGTCTGAAAGAACAAGAATAATAATGACTTATGCGCTCTGCGGTTTTGCAAACTTCGTTAGCCTGGGCATTATGGTATCTGGTTTGATAACCCTTGTTCCAAAGAGAAAACAAGAAATCATCAATCTGGGTCTAAAATCACTTATCGCTGGCACGGTTGCTACTTGCACCACCGCTACTCTCGTGGGGATTATTATTACAATTTAAGGATGCGAAGCTGAGCCGCATCAAGAAAAAGTAGGCTTAGACTCAAAAAAGTCTAAGCTAACTCAAAAAAGGGGACGAGAAAAATTACATTTCGAGCTCATGCAACGGCATTGACGTACGGAAATTCGCTATAAGGTCGCTGCGTTCTTTACTCTACACCAATTCCAAACTGTTCGATATGAAGGAGATTTCATCTTCTAAATCGTGGGTCACGTATACGATTGTAGAATCTCCGTCAGCACACAATCTATTTATCAGCGCTATAACGAGTTGTCTATCAGCATCGTCAAGTCCGCGGCATGGCTCGTCAAGGAGCAAAAGCGGCGGATGTTTCACCATCGCTCTGCAGATCAAAATAAGTCTCTGCTGACCGAAAGACAATTCGGTAAATCTCTGGTCTCTTTCATTTTCTAGCCCCAGCAGTTCTAGCCACTTGTAAGCTAATTTGTAATGCAAATCCGAGGTATTGGAGTAAAGGCCGATCGTATCGAAAAATCCAGAAACGATAACGTTTATTACACTTACCGAGATACGATGGTCCCAATGGAGCGCGTTAGATACAAAACCAAGATTCCTCTTAATCTCCCATATACTTTCGCCTTCACCCTTTCTGAAACCGAAAACACAAATATTATTGACATAACTCTGCGGATGATCTCCGTTAATAAGGTTTAACAGCGTTGTTTTTCCAGACCCATTTGGGCCTTTGATCTGCCAATGCGAGCCTGGATTAATCCTTAGATCAAGATTTTCAAAGACAGTATTTTCTGTGTACTTTACAGTCGCGTTTCGTATATTTACCAGAGATCCGTCGGGGTTTGTCGGAAGCGATCTTTTTTCTGCGGGCGGCGGAAGGACAACTTCTCTCGACTCTATTTTGGTAATCGACGAAACCATGTATCTCGCTTGGACTCCGCTTTGGCAAACAAATTCGCGTACAACCGAATTTGAATCCAAGAAAAAAATTTTATTGGTATTCTCCGGAATGTCAGTCACCCGGCTCAATGAATAGATTTTTGTGACGGACTTGCTCAAATCACCTATCAAACCCAAAGCCTGAGTTCTGCCTAAAGAATCCAACCCTTCCAGCGGATCCTCCAGAAGCAATAGATCCGGTTTAATTGACAACGCCCGCGCCAAAATTATTTTTTTTGACTCTCCGGATGAGAGTTTTCTGAAACCCTTACCAAGCAGAGAGTTTAAGTCTAAGGAATCGATAAGATGAGCCAGCAAGTCCTTGTCGAGACTTGTTTCCTCGAGGAGGTCAAAGACCGGTGTCCCGGGGAAAATTTGATCCGTTAAATCGCTGTCATCGCGAGTTTCCTCACGCAAAATAAGACGCTCCTGCTCTCGCAGTGAGACAATTCCGACCCTGCGAGCGAAATTCGAATAAGTTCCGTCTGTTACCAAATCAGGGTTATAAAAGCACTCCAAAAGAGCTGACCTTTCAGCGCCACGTCCGCCAAAAATGACGGAGCACTCTCCGGCGGCGACCTTAATATCAATGCTTTTGAATGCTTGCCCGCCATTCATGAAGATCGCGGCGTTTTGCAAATTAATCAATTTTACAAGTTCCGATTCTAATTTATAGAATCCTCTTCATTGCACCCATATAACCTCTCAGTTTCTTCCCAACAACTTCAACACTATGCTGACGAATCGAGGCGTTAATAGAAATTAGTCGCTGGTTGTCGACCCCAGCGTCATTTAAACCCAGGCCCCTTCCAATCACATCGACATCCTGTCTCTCCATAAACTCCTGCAATAAAGGAAAGCAGGCGTGATTGAACAGGTAACATCCGTACTCGGCTGTGTCAGAAATAGTTCTATTCATTTCAAACAACTTCTTTCGAGCAATAGTGTTGGCTATCAAAGGGGTCTCATGCAATGACTCATAGTATGCAGATTCCTCCTTAATCCCAGAGGCCGTCATGACTTCGTAGGCTAATTCAACGCCTGATTTGACCATAGCCACCATGAGAATGCCGTTGTCAAAATATTCCTGCTCTTTTATGTCCTGGGCCGTGATCCCCGTTGTCTCAAAATCCGTTCGACTAGTTTCATCACGCCAAGAAAGCAGCTGCTTATCATCTTGGTTCCAATCATCCATCATTCCGGCGGAAAATTTTCCAGTCATGATGTCATCCATGTGCTTTTCGTACAGAGGACGCATTATATTTTTCAACTCCTCTGACAACTCAAAAGCTTTTATTTTTGCTGGGTTAGAAAGTCGATCCATCATATTAGTCACGCCACCATGCTTTAATGCCTCGGTAATAGTCTCCCAACCAAACTGCACAAGTTTTGAGGCATAGCCGGGCTCTATTCCCTTCTCAACCATTTTATTGAAGCAGAGCAACGAGCCCGTCTGGAGCATCCCGCAAAGGATAGTTTGTTCTCCCATCAAATCAGACTTCACCTCAGCAATGAAAGACGACATCAAAACTCCAGCCTTATGTCCTCCTGTTCCAGCCGCATAGGCTTTAGCTATAGAGAGGCCCTCGTTGAGAGGATCGTTTTCTTCATGAACTGCGATTAGAGTCGGCACGCCAAATCCTCGCTTGAATTCTTCCCTGACTTCAGTACCGGGGCACTTCGGAGCAACCATAATGACGGTTATATCCTCGCGCACAGTGACCCCCTCTTCCACGATATTAAAACCGTGTGAGTATGAGAGACATGCGTTTTTCTTCATTAAGGGCATTATTTCTTTCACAACTGAAGAATGCTGCTTGTCAGGGGTAAGGTTTAAAACGAGGTCTGCGCTCGGGATAAGTTCTTCATAGGTACCGACCTCAAAACCATTTTCCGTCGCATTCTGCCAAGAGGCTCTTTTCTCTCGAATGGCTGAATCCCTCAAAGCAAATGCTACGCTCAGACCGCTGTCTCTGAGATTGAGACCTTGGTTTAAGCCCTGAGAGCCGCACCCCACTACGACCAGCTTCTTCCCTCGAAGGTAATTCGCTTCGTCTGCAAATTCGGAGAGGTCCATAAACTCGCACTTCCCTAATTGGGCAAGTTGATCCCTCAATGACAACGAGTTGAAATAATTAGGCATGATGATTCCTGCTGACACTAATGAGCCAGCTACTCTAGTTGAATTTTTGATTAGCGTAAACGACTTCAACGCATCAAAGTCGTGGCTCTGTCCAAAATAGTTGTGGTATAGAAGATTTCCGGATATTCAGACATTCGAGGCAAAGACCTTATTAAACATGTACACCTTTTCTGGCTGCTTTTTTGATGTTTTGTAATTTTTTTGATCAATTTGCGCTCTTTTTAGTGAATTTCTTATTTTTTTTGGGTTTTTTTATTTTTTATCGAATTTTTCACATATATTGTAGTTTTTTTGATATCAATCCCATTTTTTTTACTAAAAATATGTATATATAGAGATAATTTCCCAAAAAATCGACTTTTTTGATGGTATCTCTTAGAGTATTTTTCTATAACTTGACGAGATAACAAAACCCTGAGGATACATCTACTTCCTCTATTAACTGCGGAAAAGATCCTGTTTTAGCCAGCGCAAAAACCGCAAAGGCTCAGGTCACAGAGATGACTGTTTTCTCTTTCAGCTAGCCGACCGATTTCTTGCGCACATTAAAGTTACTAGATAGTGCTTTAGGCAGGTGTAATCCAGGAGCCAAGCACATACCGAAGCAATATTTGGATACCCTAAACGCCAACACCATGGATTATTAATTGCATCAGTAAAATTAAGTGTAGGCCTTAAAAGCTAGCCTACTTTCCTCTAAAAACTGGTGGCTCCTTCTTGATAAAGGCGTTCACAGCCTGTTTGTGATCGTCTGTCATGAACGTTCTCATCATATGAGCAGCCTCTAGATCAAACACCTCGTTAATGCTTCCGTTCTCGGCCGCATTAAGATTCTTTTTTATATAGCCAATAGCAACCGTTGGTAAATTCGCCATCCGGTCAATATATCCTTTAGCCTCCTCTTCGAAAGAGGAAGCTGGTGCAATCTTTGAAACAATTCCCAGATCGAATGCGTCCTTTCCACTAATTACATCTGCAGTGAAATAAAGCTCCCGTGCTTTTGCCGCTCCAACAAGCTTTGGCAGAAAATACGAGCCTCCATAATCACCCGACGCACCAATCTTTGAAAATGCAGTAGTCAACTTTGCAGAATCCAAACAGAATCTAAGGTCGCAAGCCAAGGCAAGGGACAATCCAGCTCCTGCTGCTGGGCCTGGAATTACTGCTATGGTTGGTTTGGGCATAACATGGAGTTGGCGCGAAACTTCCATCTGTTGTCTTAAGCTTTGTACTCGCGTTTCGTACGAGACTGCTTTTTGCTCTTGGGAACTCGAATCGCCTCCTGAGGCAAACCCTTTTACGTCGCCACCAGAACAAAAAGCTCCGCCAGCGCCTGTCAAGACCAAGCAACGAACCTCTGGGTCATCCGCGGCTCTGGGAATTGCTTCTTCTAACAACTGCATCATTTCTCCACTCATCGCATTTCGCGCTTCAGGACGATTCATTGTTAGTGTCAGAACACCACCTTCGAATTTTTCTTCTAAATGGGCCATCTTCTTACCTCCTGATTTGAAGATTTTTATATTAAATGAAAACCGTAAAAAGCTTTCTATATCCTAAACTAATTTGTATTTCTTTTTCGCCTCTCTCCGCCGGGCATGCAACACCGGCTCTGTGTAACCACTGGGCTGCTCTACCCCTTTGAAGATAAGATCACACGCGGCTTGAAACGCGATACTGCCCTCAAAATCATCTGACATCTTTCTATACTCTGGGTCATCACGATTTTGGCCATCAACTTTCTCAGCCATTTTTTTTAAAATTGATAAGACTTTCTCTCGATCACAAATCCCATGCCTCAACCAATTGGCAATATGTTGAGAAGATATTCTGAGGGTTGCTCGATCTTCCATAAGGCCGATGTCGTTGATGTCTGGAACTTTCGAGCAACCGACTCCCTGATCAATCCATCTGACAACATAACCCAGAATACTTTGAGCATTGTTCTCTAGCTCTTCGATAACATCGTTATCCGAAAGGTTCTCACCAGACAACAATGGTATCGTCAGTAACTCTGACAGATTAGGCAAGTCTTCCGATTTGATTTCCTCCTGGCGCCCCAGAACGCCCACGTCATGGTAATGCAACGCATGAAGCGTGGCGGCGGTGGGAGACGGGACCCAAGAGGTATTGGCCCCAGATAATGGATGACCAATTTTTTCTTTCATCATCAGTGACATCTCATCAGGCATTGCCCACATTCCTTTTCCAATCTGCGCCTTCCCGCTCATTCCAGCTTTTAAACCCACGCCTACATTCCAGCTTTCATAAGCACTGATCCAAGCCTGCTGTTTCATAAGTGTTTTCTTTACTACCGGACCCGCTTCCATGCTTGTGTGTATTTCATCTCCCGTTCTATCAAGAAACCCAGTATTGATAAAAATGATTCGTTTTTTAGCTACTCGAATACATTCCTTTAAATTTACCGTTGTCCTTCGCTCTTCGTCCATGATGCCGATCTTTATTGTGTTTTCTGGCAAGCCCAGGGATTCTTCTACCCTACCGAACAAGTCAACTGCCATTTCGACTTCTTCAGGACCATGCATCTTGGGTTTCACAATGTAGATACTTCCCTTCCGAGAATTTTTCTGCTCTTTGTCCGCCTTCAAATCATGCATTGCGATTAGGCAGGTAAACATAGCATCAAGGATTCCCTCTGGCGCCTCCTCAGTCTCTCCAACCATTACGGCATCGTTAGTCATGAGATGCCCAACGTTTCTGACCAGCATCAAACTTCGACCATGCATCGTCATCGAGGAACCCGACGGATCAAAATATTCCCTGTCTGGCACTAATGATCTCTTCACTGTTTTACCATTTTTTTTGAATTCTTCGACTAATTCTCCGCTCATCAAACCCAACCAGTTTCGATACACCTCTACTTTGTCCGTCGCATCAACCGCAGCAACTGAATCTTCGCAATCCTGTATCGTGGTCAGAGCAGACTCAACCAATATATCTTTCACACCAGATTTTTCGTTTCTCCCAATCTGGTCCTCGCGGTCAATCTGGATTTCCATGTACAATCCGTTGTGTCTCAAAAGGATAGCGCTAGGTTCCTCCAAAGAACCCTTGTAACCAGAAAACTGTTCTTCTTCTGCCAGTCCTATCATCGACCCATCTTCAAGCTCGCAAACAAGTTTGCCTTTGCTTACAGAGTATTGAGTCACCGATTCGTGACGGCCTTTCTGCAGTGGGAAGTATTCGTCTAATTTTCGTGCTGCATATTTTATGACCTCGCCTCCACGAACTGGATTGTATTCCGAACCTTTTTCTCTGCCAACGTCCTCAGGGATAACATCGGTCCCGTATAAAGCATCATATAGACTTCCCCAACGAGCATTAGCGGCGTTCAACGCATACCTCGCGTTCATTACAGGCACTACTAATTGAGGTCCGGCGATCTCAGCGATTTCCTCATCAACGTTTTCTGTTTCGACGAAAAAATCGGGGCCTTCATCAACAATGTATCCTATGCTTCTGAGAAACTCTTCATACTCGACACTATCAATCGCTTGCCCCGCTCTTTCTTTGTGCCATGAATCTATTTTTTCCTGAATATCTTCCCTTTTCTTAAGTAGAGCTTTATTTCTGGGCATAAACTCGTGAAGAATCAGTTCTAGCTTGTCCCAAATTTCCGACGCCTCGATTTCTAAACCCGGCAGCACCTCCTGCTCTACCAGATTCCTCAAACTTTTTGCGACCTGAAGACCACCAATTTTCTCCCAATTACTCATATTTTTATCCGTGATTTAATAAGCATTCCACAACCTGTTTACAGATAACCAGTTTTCCGCTCAAAACGGAAGAAGGAAAGAGAAATATACTTTTTTCGTAAGTGTTTTTCTCCTTCTATGCTGACATGTAATATCAGATCAGAAAAAAATTATGCGAAAGATTTCAAAGGAAGCAAACTAACTTCCCAGTAAACTCAATATTAACCAATCTTTTTAGGTAGATAAAAAGACCAAAAAATGCGAATTTGATTTAAAATTCCCTGGGTCGCACAAATTTTTTAAGAACCTTGAAATGATAATAAACGAGATTGAAATAGAGACGCCTTGCGGCCTGATGAATACTTTCATCACCCGCCCCGACGAAAATGGACCCTTTCCAGTAGTACTGTTTTTAATGGACGCGCCTGGGAAAAGAGAGGAGCTTCACGATATGGCCTCTCGAGTCGCAACGTCTGGCTACTACGTCATGCTACCCAATCTCTATTACAGGAGGACAAGAAACTTTGTTTTTGAACCTACACCTTTGGGGCGTGAAAAAATGCTTGAGCAAATGGCTAGCCTGACGAACGATCTGGCAGTTCAGGATTGCCAGGAGCTTTTAAAATACGCGGATGCTGATCCCTATACCAACAAAGGACCCGTAGGCTGCGTTGGCTATTGTATGAGCGGACCATTTGCTATTTCAGCGGCTTCAGCTTTACCTAACAGAATAAAAGCTGCTGCATCAATCCACGGAGTAAACTTATTAACAGATAAGGATGATTCGCCTCACAGAAAAGCAAATCAGATTACAGCAGAGATTTATTTTGCAATGGCAGAAAAAGATAAATGGGCCGACCCAACGATGGTAAAAGCGCTTGACGAGCACCTAAAAAGCGTCGGTACTAATTTTAGGATTGAGTGGTACGCTGATACAGATCATGGTTTTGTTTTCCCAAACAGAGGAGCACTTTATGACAAACCGGCTGCAGAAAAGCATTTTGAACGCATTCTCTCTTTGTTCGACCGAAATATAAAAAGGACTACAACATGAAAAGAGTTGTCAGACTCAGAAGATGTTCTCTCTCTGTCCCAGGGGACAGCGAAAAAATGCTTGCCAAAGCCCAAAACATAAATTGTGACCAAATCATATTGGATCTCGAGGATTCTGTGGCTTTTGAATCAAAAGCAAGAGCAAGACACAACATCAGCGAAGCGATTGGGAACAAATCTTTCGTCGCTAAAACTAAAAGCGTCCGCATTAATGCCACGGATACAGAGCATTGTCACACCGATCTTATAGACTTAGTATCGCGAGCGGGCAAACAGCTTGATACCGTAATCCTAGCAAAGACACGCAGGCCGGCAGACGTCCTCTTCGTCGATACACTGCTATCGCAACTCGAAAATAAACACGGCTTGGGGAAAAAAATTGGGGTTGAATGCCTAATCGAAGATGTTGAAGGATTGATGAGAGTTGAAGAAATCGCCGCGTCAACTGAGCGTGTTGAAGCACTTATCTTTGGAATGGGAGACTTTGCCGCGTCTCAAGGAATGAGGATTCAAACTATTGGAGGCGGAGAAAGCGAATTTAACGACATCTGGCATTATCCTAGATTCAAAATAACGGTCGCCGCGAAGGCGTTCGGTCTCGATGCAATCGACGGCCCCTATGCGGACTTTAACGACCAAGAGCACCTGAAATTCGACTGTAACAGAGTAAGCCTTATTGGGATGGATGGAAAGTGGGCTATTCATCCGAATCAGATCGAAGCAATTCAAAAAGTTTTTTCTTACTCCGCAGAGGAAGTGAAAAATGCAAAAGCGCAGCTCTCTGCGTACGAGGAGGGAAAAAAGCATGGGCATGGCGTCGTAAACCTTGACAACACGATGATTGATGCGGCGAGCATAAAGCTTGTGCAGAATGTCCTTGAAAAAGCCAAACTTATGGGTTTGTAGACACTAAGCTTTTGGAGTGTTTTCTTAAATCAAGCTTTTCGCAAAGATTTTTACGAAGATTTTTCCTTTTTTTTATTGTAATCTGGAAAAACTTAGGGGTGGCTTGAGCCTGAGATCATACCCTCAAACCTGATCCGGATAATGCCGGCGTAGGGAAAGGAACTACTTCCAGACCGCTTTACGTCAACCGGGTCTCTTGAAAAGCTCTATCAGGAGAACCATATGCAATTATTAATACTTTTACTATTAGTTACCGCCTCTTTATCGCTTGGCGCATCGACCATAGAAGAAATCATAGTTACTGCAGACCTCAAAGAAAAACAAGAGATCGATATAGCTTCAAGTGTTTTTGTCCTGTCCGAAGAAGCATTAGAAGCGCGTGAAGCGTCGCACCTTGAGGACGTCGTGAATTCAATTCCAAATCTAAACTTTGCTTCTGGCAGCAATCGGGCCCGTTTTTTCCAAATACGCGGTGTGGGCGAGCGCAGTCAGTTTGCGAGCCCGGTAAATGCATCGGTAGGATTTCTGGTTGATGACGTCGATTTCAGTGGCGCAGGCACTATCGCAAGCATGCTCGACGTCGAGCAAATAGAGGTCTTCAGAGGCCCCCAAGGGACTCGGTACGGGGCTAGTGCTTTAGGCGGGCTCATAAAAGTCAAAACTAGAGACCCGAATCCGGAACGAGAACTGGAACTGAGAATAACTCAGGGCCAACATGCAACCAAAGGGTTTGATTTAATCATTAACACACCCGTCTCGGAACAACTGCTACTCAGAGCAGCATTTAACGAACAGGAGAGCGACGGATATATGTACAACCAGTTCCTTGACAGAGATAACGCGAACGGCAGAGATGAATCTACCTCCAGAATAAAAATAAGATGGTTACCCAACGATGAGTGGGCCGTTGATTTGTCTCTGGCAAACATCGAGGTTGACAATGGATACGACGCTTTCTCCTTAGACAACAATCGAATTACCCTATCGGATGAGCCCGGTTTTGACAGGCAGGATTCAAACTATGTCTCCATGAAAAGCAAATGGTCAGGCGAAAATTATGAAATTACAGGGATTTTAGGGGCC
>JAYYDI010000088.1:0-3663 GCA_036161055.1 Pseudomonadota bacterium | reverse complement strand
CTTGTGACGACTTTCGCTTAGGAGAGATAAATGAATGTGGGATTAGTAATGGACATAGCGATTGAGGCACTAACGGTCATGGTTTTGATAGCCAGTCCTGTCCTGGGTGCGGCACTCGCCACGGGGCTGATCATTGGGATATTGCAGGCCGCGACATCAATCCAAGAAATGACCCTTAGCTTCATCCCTAAATTGGCGGTGATGGCCCTTGCTCTGGCAATATTTGGTGAGTGGCAGATCGCAATTTTAATTGATTATTTCGAAACCGTCTTCGAAAGAATACGAACGATGACCCTTTAGCCATGGAAATCTTGATCCCTCAACTAGCATCCCTATTCCAGAGCTTTCTTTGGCCGATGATACGAATATCTGCTTTTTTTCTCACAGCACCTTTCTTTGGAGCCTCCGCCGTAAACATAAGAGTGAAGATCGCTTTGGCGGTGGCAGTTACCTGGTTAATCCTGCCGGTAGTTGAGACCCCTACCGTCGATCCGTTTTCATTCAACGCCGTCACATTAATTGCAAAGGAAGGCGCAATCGGAATGCTGATGGGGCTTTTTCTGCAGATAGTGCTTGCCGCACTTATTAATGCTGGACAAATCGTGGCTGGAGGTATGGGTCTCAGCATGGCTAACATGATCGACCCAAACATGGGGAACATACCTACGCTTTCGCAATTTTTCTTGATCATAGGTTTACTTCTGTTCATGAGTCTTGGCGGTCACCTGATATTGATTTCGATGGTAAGCACAAGTTTTGAAACACTGCCTATTACGACCGGCGCGCTTTCTATGGGTTTTATAGAGGGGTTCATTTCTTGGTCCGCGCACATGTTTTTGGGAGCCATTGCAATCGCGTTCCCAATTATTTTTGGTCTCCTGCTGGTGAATGCTTCGCTTGGAATTGTATCCCGTGCTGCGCCAAGTCTTAATGTGTTTGCAGTCGGATTCCCGGCTCTCATCCCAGCTGGGCTAATAATGCTGCTACTTACGATGGCCATTTGGTTTGAGCAGGTCGAAAACCTCTGGTTTTTAGGATTTGATACTTTGCGACAGGCGATTCTGGGGTAGGACATGGCAGAAGAAACTCCTCAAGACGATAAGACAGAAGAACCCACAGCTCGGCGCTTAGAAAAAGCACGAGAAGATGGACAGGTCCTGAGGTCTCAGGACTTAACCATCGCTGTAGTAACGACCGGCTTCCTAGTAAGTGTTTACTTACTCGGTTTTTATCTAGGGCCTGCGCTTCTGGAGCTGTATGGAGCCAGCCTTATTATTTCATCTGTTCCTCTAGGCGAACCCGATAACTTAATTACTCGATTTGCCGGTTTTGCCAGCGAAGCCTATTTAACGCTGTTACCAGTGTTCGGTTTAGCGATATTGTTTGCGATTGGAGGAGCGACAAGTTTGGATGGCTTCGTGTTTTCGGGCAAGGCTCTGGCACCCAAAATCAGCAAATTAAATCCCATAAAAGGGCTCGAGCGAATCTTCGGACTTAAAGCGTTAGTAGAACTGATCAAATCAATACTGAAGTTCCTTTTAGTTGGAGGCATCGCCACCATTTACTTTTATGCTAATTATGACCAGATAGCCGCCTTATCGAGAGGCGACACCATTACCGCGATTTATTCAGGAATATCTTTTGTTCTATTCGGAGCCATAATTATTTGCTCCGCCCTCGCAATCATTGCAGCGATTGATGTTCCCTACCAACGCTACGACTTCATAAAGAAATTAAAAATGTCCAAGCAAGAGATAAAGGACGAATTCAAGGAGATGGAGGGACAGCCCGAGGTCAGGCAGAAAATCAAACAAAAACAACGGGAAATGGCTGAGCAACGGATGCTTCAGGACGTACCTAAAGCCGACGTAATCATAACCAACCCAGAGCACTTTGCGGTGGCATTAAAATATGACGCCGACGCGGGAACCGCGCCTATTTTGCTTGCCAAGGGCAAAGGCCTAATCGCGCAAAAAATCAAAGAAATCGCTTCAGAGGAGAAGATACACCTCTTTGAGGCTCCCCCTCTCGCTAGAGCACTATATTTCACTACGGAGATAGGTGGGTTTATACCAAAAGCCCTTTATGTGTCGGTCGCTCAGGTAATTGCTTACGTCTACGGACTTGAAGCCATGAAAAACGAAGAAACCAAACCTGACAAACCAGTGCCGAAGGTGCCGAAAGATTACCAATTCAACGAACAGGGACTCACCCTTAATTAATAAACTTAGAGGTTATAAAAATGGCTGCTATCGATCAAAATCAAACAAAGGAAAAACTGCTTAAATACGCGTCCTTTTGTGATCACGATGACCAAATGATTGATGCTATTGTAGAGCGACTAAGGGGCCCAGGATCGACTGCGGCAATAACATCAGACAAATATTCGTTATCTGATCATTACGTAAGAGAGATTGTGTCTAACGTGTTTTTAGACCCACGCCTCGGCAACATCCGGAGAGGTCCTCTCGACAGAGAGTCGGTAGTTGAGAGAATTAATCAAAATTTAAATGACAATCAAAATTTTAGCAAAAGCGCCGCGAACAAGGGCTTGAGAGAGCTTTGGATCTACAACGCGAACGCGTCAGGGGATCTAGCTTCTATTTCTCTGGCTGCAGGGCTCATCAGTCAATTTAAGGCCTCTGGAATATCTATACTCGTTTCTTGCTCTAATATCGTTTTAAGAACACCCGATTTCAGCAAGTGGACAAAAAAGGCGCGGCTTAATCTTTGGAAATTCGATCTACCAGACAATGATATGAAGTCAATGTTTGTGGCTAATGCACGTATACGAGGTTCTATACATACAGCGCGAGAGTTAATCTCAGAACTTAATGATCCAAAATCAGAAAGGGATCTCGACTATTACTTTCCTGCGCCTCAAGCACCTAAGATTATTCCGATTCAAGACACAAGCAGGCACAAGAAGAAAGTAAGCCAACCCGATAAAAAGAAAAAACCTTTCCACTCTAAAAAAAGTCAAAAACATAAAATGCCTTTAATAACCACGATGATTGGTTGTTTGGTCCTTAGCGTAGGTCTAACGGGGAATCTTTTCTGGGAAGAAATTTCTAAAAATCAGAGCATCTTAAATTTGATTGGAAGCCTTTCGATTTTTAAAGAAGGAGACCAAATCACTTACGAAAACTCAAGTTCAGGATTAATCCATGAGGATCCCATAGTGCCTGCCGAGGTCTCAAGTCATGTTGAGCAAAATACCTCGAACGAAAACCGTGTCCAATTGCCAACGGCACTAAAAAAAGAAACGATTTCTTCCGAAAGGGAGTACCCTGCTGAAAGGAGGGTCGAGAATTCGGTCGCTTTGACGACCACGAAGACCATAAATAAAGAATCTAGAGAGAAAGATAAACAAGTCAAGAAAGAGACTAACCCGAGAGTTCAAGGAAAAGCGTCTAATTTGAATAACCCTCTAGCTATACCAGAAGATAGGGGACGTAGGATTACATTACCGATAGTGGGAGGAGATTACTATCTTCAAGCAGGCGCATTCTCAAGAAGAGCTTCTGCTGACCGATGGATAAGAAGTCAGAACGGCGGAGAGGAATTCAGAGTTGCGAAAAAGATAAACGGGTTTTGGGTGGTTTTGTTAGGACCTTTTTCGGAGTTTGATGCAAAACGTCAGCAAGATCTAAAAGCGACCGA
>JAYYDI010000087.1:0-8772 GCA_036161055.1 Pseudomonadota bacterium | reverse complement strand
TCATCTCTGCGGTTGCAAGAATCGTGGCGATCGCCCAAAACATTGTGTTGTGGGTATGAACCACACCCTTTGGTAATCCGGTCGTCCCAGAGGTATACATGATATACAAGAGATCATCATCTTTCGCACCAATGGCTGGTTCCGAGGCTTCAGTTTCGTCTCTAGCGGACTCATAATCTATAGAAAATTCAGGGTTATTATTCCCTTTTGAGCAAAACCATTTTTTTAAAAGAGTCTTCTCTCCTCTACTGTAGAGTTCTGTCGCAAGCTCAGAAAATTCTTCTCCACATACCAAGACCACAGAACCACTGTCTCTAAGAATGAACTCCAATTCATCCGCAACCAATCTCCAGTTGAGCGGGACCACCACGCCACCGATTTTAGCCGTAGCTAAATACACTTCGACGAACTCAACACTGTTCATCATCAATATTGCTACACGATCGCCTTTTTTTATCCCGTGATCTAGAAGCATGTTTGCGACTCGATTAACCCGATCATTAAGCTCTTCGAAAGTCAGGCGTAACTCCGAGGCACTGTCGACGTAGGCTTCTGATTTGCCATTCATTTGCGATCTTTTCGTCAAGTACGACCCAACATTATTTTCCATGCTATGCTCCCTCAAAATTGCTTTAATCTTATTTTATATTTAACAGAATGCGTCTCTTTTTGGTCACGAATTTTCTTTGTGAAAGAAACAAATTATTTCTCATGATACCGTTTCAGAACCTCCTTCACGGAACCCTCTGCCCTAATCGTCCCTCCATGGATCCAAACAAGACGATCGCAGACTCCTTCGATCAATTCTTCATTATGACTGACAACAACTACCGTTTTTTCAGATGAAATCTGCTGTCTCATCGCTTGGGTTGATTTTTTGCGGAATTGGAGGTCTCCAACACCCAATAATTCGTCCACCAAAATCATTTCTGGATCTGCCTTCAACGCCGCAGCGAAGCTCAGTCTAGCTCTCATCCCTGAGGAGTATGTGCGAACAGGGTCGTTTATTGCGTCTCCAATCTCAGCAAAATCGATAATGTCGGGTAGCAAATTGGTCATTTCTTGTCTTGTTTTTCCAAGCATAATTCCACTTAATACAGCGTTGTCTCTTCCACTGAGGTTAGGCAAGAAGCCTAAACCTATTGTCAACAGAGACGCGTTTCGGACTTTTCGAAAAACCGTTCCCTCATCAGGATCTAGTATTCCAGACAAAAGGCGAAGCAAAGTGCTTTTACCAGCACCATTCCCGCCGATCACACCCAAAGTTTCTCCTATCTTAATCTTCAGGGAAATATTTCGCAGACCCCAAAATTTTTCTGTGCGGAAAGCGGGAGCTTTTTTCTTATACCAAACCCCAGCTTCTTTAAGCTCTATCGCGCTATTCACAATATATTCTCATTATTGATCCAAAAATCGGTTGCTATTTTTTTGAGCACCGACTCGCGACTAAAATTTTTCTCAATAGTAGTGCACCCTCTTTCAGAGAGTAGAGCTAGCTCAGATTCTCTTTCATAAACATCTATAATTTTTTTTGCGAAAGAATTTGCTTCGTTTTCAATGATTAGGCAATTTTGGGATTCGGGAATTCCCTCAGCGCCAATATCGGTAGTTACTACTGGAACCCCTTTTTTTAATGCTTCAAGCACCTTTCCTTTCACCCCTGCTCCATAACGCAAGGGAACTATACTCAGCCTCACCTTTTCATAGAGGGTCATTAAATCGACATCGTCCATATAACCTTCGATCACAATGTTTTTAGAGGCTAATTCTTTTACATGCTGGGGCATATTAGAACCAACAACATGAAGCTTCACCTCCTCTAAATTGCTGGTGACTATCGGATAGACCTCTTTGACAAACCACATTAAACCATCGAGATTCGGTGGGTGATTGAAGCCACCGATAAACAATAAATCTTGTCTATTTTTAAAATCCACCTTGGTTCTCTCGAAATTATCAAAGCAATAAAGAGGAATTGATTTCACTGGCAATGACGGTTCGACTTTCAGGATCTCCACAACCTCTGCCTCTGAGGGGTAATAGATTAGGTCAACCTCACCAAAAATTTGAAATTCTCTTTTTTTCCAAACCGCTGCTTCTTTCTCAAGCCCCTGACTACGCTCTACTTCAGCCGGTCTTTGCAGCCTTAGATAGTGGAGATCGTGTCCAAAATATATTAGCTTTGGTTTTTTTTTGAACGAGCCTAGTTCCTTTAGATATTTTTGCGCCACATGAGGCCGCATTAAGTATATGATATCAACATAACCCGAGTTTGATTCCAGCCAAGGTTTCCAGTTTTTTCTGTAATATTCCCCGGCGAGGACCTCAATCCCCATTGCTTCCAACTCTGCTGTATAGGGTTCATGTTTAAAAAAATTATCCCCTAAAAATTTGACATTGCATCCAGCAGAGACTAGCAACTTAAGATACTGAAAAGTTGATCGCGAGCCAGCATCTTGGTCGTAGAGGGGCACATGATGATCTATTACAAGGACTGTTGTTTTAGAACCAGATCTTTCTCTAGCAGATAGAATTTGACTGCCGTTATCGTAGTGACCCTCGCGCAGAACCCGTGACCATTTCTTCAAAAACTTCTGTTGATTTATCAGTTGATTTTTTTTGACACCAGAATTTTCGTCACGGCCATGAGATTTCCCCTCGTAATGAATAAGGACCGATTGAGGCTGATAATAAACTTCCGTTCCCTCCTCTCGAGCACGAAATGCTAAATCCGTATCCTCATAATATGCGGGCGAAAAACGCTCATCAAATCCTTTAATTTTTCGAAACCAATCTGCTCGGAAAAGGATTGCAGCCCCTGAAACGTAATCAACTTTTTTTAGGTAGTTAAATTCTGGAAGCAGAGGATCTTGGTTCCTTCCATAATTCCAGCCAGAACCATCTCGCCATATGATTCCACCAGCTTCCTGCAAGGATCCGTCAGGGTAAAGGAGTTTAGAGCCTACAATACCCGCATCTTCGTGGTGTTCAAAAACCCTTACCAGGGCATCTAACCAATCTTTAGTCACCCGAGTGTCATTATTTAATAGAAAGATGTATTGCCCTTTACAAATTTTGGCTGCGACATTGCAGGACCTCAAAAAACCGAGGTTAGAACTGTTGGTCAAAACTCGAAGCCCCTCAATTTTGTTGACCAATTCAGGGGTCCTGTCTGAAGAGCAGTCGTCAACTACGATGACTTCGAATGGAGTATTTGGTCGGTTTTCGCTGATCGATTTGAGACAATTCAAGGTGTATTCTATCTGGTTAAATACGGGGATAACCACAGAGACAACGGGATTTGTTGAGACACCTAAAACAATATTTCTTGGGGAAATATCCTGATCGATTTTGCTGCTGATGTTAGGAAACGCCACGGGCCTATTATCGGTTTTAAGAAGACGCTCATAACGCTGAAACGCTGCGTCAGCATTTGATCCTCTTTCCATAAAAAGCTGTAAGAGCCTTTTTACCCTCCGAACAGAAAATAGGTTTTTAACGCGCACTGGATTTGCGATCGCCGCCCTCAGCAAACGCAAGAGAGAATGCAAGAACGGGTAGTGCTCCAGTCTAGGAAGCAAAAATAAGACAAAGGGTTTTCTCAACGGATAAGTAAGGAATCTGCCTAATCTGAAAGAGATCGACCAAGAAACTTCCAGGTACCTTTTTTCTTCCTCAGAAATCCGGTTTTGATAAGTTTTTTCATTTTTTTCTATTAATTTTTTCAACTGAGAGACATCTTTCTCTCTGTCACCAAGCACTCTCTTTAAATCAGCAATCTCAAGCTCATCTTGTTTACTTTTAATAAGATCCTCTTGGAGGGCGGAGACATCTTTCTCTCTGTCACCAAGCACTCTCTTTAAATTAGCAATCTCAAACTCATCTTGTTTCTTCGAAAACGATAATTCATCTAATTGATGCCTCAAGTTTTCTTGTTTAGAAACCAATCTTCTGAGTTGCAAGTGATGGAGATGCTCAAGAAGTTCAGTTCTTGGCGAAGGATATTTTTTAAAGAATGGCCGATAATTGCTGGGTTCACCTTTGGAGGTTTTTTCCATCAGCCTAGACAAGGTCGATACCTCTTCAGCTATATCCGGATATTGATTCCCTAAAAGACTGCCGGTCTCGTAATGATTTAATTCCGGGTTGACAAAATTATCGACAAACTTGTTCAGCAGGGCATTGTCAATCGGCGAATTGAGATATTGAGCCAGCCTCACTAATGTCTCCGAGGGCTCTTTCAATAAAGAGAGGTAGTCAACAATAAAGAGGTTTTTGGAAGAAAATTCAATTATGGAGCGATTGTAAAAATAATTGAGCAAGAGGCCCGCGCGCAGATCGATGCCATCTCGGTACTTCAAAGAGGAGGCAACGCTTAAAGGGTTGCGATAAGAGACCACATAATTGACATGGACGTCTAAGTCTGCAAATCGCTCTGACCAGAATTTAAGAAGAATCGAAATCCGCGGATCTTTTATTATTAAATGTGATCGCTCAGAAAACTTGTTATCCAGAACCCTTCGGGCACGATCTTTAAAATCATTTGAGAAATCATAGGATCTTGGGTCAATAGGGATATCCCACGACACCTGATTACTGCTGAGCAGTGACTCATTCAACTCGACGATATCAATATCTTCCCAAAACCCAGACGGATTATCCGAGTTAGGCTGCATCAGATTTTCAGAAAAGTTATACTCAAAAATCTCCAACGCCTTCGCCAAAAGGCTGGTGCCCGACCGATGCATCCCTAAAACGACTATCGCCTGCTTCTTCATTTTCATCGAATAAAAATAAATAAACCGCTATCCTAGCACGTAGCGCATGATCAACACATGAACCGTAAAATGAGAGCTGGATACTTTAGCCGTGTTTTCCTAGTATTATTCTGTTCATAAGAGGAATTGAAGTGTCGGAAAAAAACGTGGGGCAAGACTTTTCTCAAATTTCAAACGCAAAGATGCGAGATAAATTCGCAATCGATATTAACTTAGACCCTTACAAGATGCCGATCGAAGAGCTTGACCCAGGGCACCCTTCCCTCTTTGAGCACAACAAGTTCTACCCCTACTTCGAGAGACTTCGAAAAGAGGATCCTGTTCATTATTGCAATAGCAAAATGTGGGGACCTTACTGGTCAGTTACAAAATTCAGTGACATAAAATACGTTGATTCAAATCATGAGCTTTTCTCCTCAGATATAAATAATGGCGGAATAAGAATGGGAGGGAGACCTGTTCAAAAAGGTCAGGAGCAAGGAATGTTCCATCTGCCGATGTTTATAATGCAAGATCCTCCAGTACATGACGATCAAAGAGCAGTTGTATCCCCAGCTTTTACCCCCTCTAAGGTCCAAGAACTGAAAAAACTCATTCAAGAGAGAGCTTCAAAGATATTAGATAGTTTACCAATAGACCAAGAGTTTAATTGGGTTCAAGAAGTCAGTGTTGAATTAACCGGTCAAATGCTAGCGACTCTCTTTGGAATTCCGCAAGGAGACAGACACAAACTCATTCACTGGTCAGATACTGTGGAAAATATCGGTAATCCAGATGTATTCGAAACTCCTGAGCAAGGATTTCAGGAATTATGGAAATGTTTCGAATACTTCGACTTGGTATGGAAGGAGCGTAAAACATCGACCAAGTCCGGGACCGACCTGATTTCTACTTTAGCTAAAGGGAAATCAACAAAAAACATGCCGCCAAATGAATTTTTGGGGAATATGCTTTTGTTGATTGTTGGGGGAAACGACACCACTAGGAACTCGATAAGCGGTGGTGTAGTTGCTTTAAACGAGCACCCAGAGGAGTTCAAAAAACTTCTCCGAGACCCGACCTTAGTCACAAAAATGGTTCCTGAGATTATCCGGTGGCAAACTCCCGTGGCACATATGTGTCGAACAGCGATGCAAGATGTAAAGTTAGGAGAAAAAAAAATAGCGGCGGGAGATAAAGTTGTAATGTGGTACGTTTCAGGTAACAGAGATGAGAGCGCGATTATTAGAGCCAATGAATTTATAATCGATAGGGATAATCCGAGACAACATCTTTCATTTGGTTTCGGGATACACCAATGCGTAGGGCTTAGGCTCGCAGAAATGCAACTTACGGTTCTCTGGGAAGAGATTTTAAAACGTTTTTCGGCAATTGAATTGGTCAGTTCACCACGCTACCTTAGATCAAATTTCATAAAAGGAATTACTCATTTGCCAGTAAAAGTGAAAAGAAAAAGGTAGGGAGAGAAAAATGAACTTTGAATTTTCAGAGGAGCAACAACTTTTAAGAGAGCAAGCGCAGAGCTTCCTCGCAGATAATTGCTCAACCAAAAAGGTAAGAGAGACTTTTGAAAGTGATGCTCCATACGATCAAGAATTATGGAGAAAAGTAGTAGAACTCGGATGGACAGCCGCTTCGATTCCAGAAAAGTATCAAGGATTAGGACTTTCCTACCTAAACCTTTGTGTAATCGCTGAGGAGCTTGGCAGATCCTTGGCGCCCATTCCCTTTTCATCGTCGGTTTATTTAGCCACCGAAGCTTTGATTTTGTATGGATCTGAAGAACAGAGAAGTTCTTTTCTACCAAGACTAGCGTCAGGAGAGCTCATAGGTTGTTTTGCCTCTAACGAAACTCGCACAGATTCATCGTTAGACGGTCTCCAGACAAATTTCTCTAACGGAAGAGTTTCCGGCGAGAAAATTCCAGTCGCTGACGGTGGAATCGCGGATTTTGCGATCGTCCTCGCTAAAAAAGAAGATTCCAACTGTTCGGCCTTTATAGTGAATCTTAACTCGCCGGAGGTGGAAAGAATTCCTGTAAAATCCATCGACCCGAGCCGTGATCAAGCAAAGCTCGTGTTCCATGACGCTCGAGCAGAGGAGCTGGGGGATCAGGTCAACGGCAACATAATTCTGGAAACAGTCTACGATCGGGCTGCTATTTTATTTGCATGGGAACAAGTTGGGGGATCAGACATGGCGTTAAATATGGCAAAAGCCTACGCAATGGAACGTTTCGCTTTTGGCAGACCAATCGCCTCATTTCAGGCAATAAAGCACAAACTCGCAAATGTATACGTTAAAAATACTCTAGCAAGGTCAAATTGCTATTATGGTGCTTGGGCAATCTCTACTAATTCCGAAGAGATCTCTACAGCCGCCGCTGCGGCTCGATTGTCCTCGACACAAGCCTTTTATTTTTCATCGAAAGAAAACATACAAACTCACGGAGGAATGGGGTTCACTTGGGATTTTGATTGTCAGATTCCCTATCGTAGGGCTCGTCTTCTAGCCGCAAATATTGGTAGCGAAGCTATTTGGCAAGAAAAACTAATCTCTTCAATCGAAGCGAACAGAGCAGCATAAAGGGAGAAAACATGGACTTTAACGACTCACCTCAAGAAGCAAAATTTAGAGAGGAAGTGAGAACCTGGTTGAGAGACCACGTGCCCTCGGCAAAAGAGATGGACGGTCTGGACTATATAGAAAAGGCAAAGTTGTGGCAAAAAAGAAAATATGATGCCGGGTGGGCTTGCATCAGGTGGCCTGTCGAGCATGGAGGCCGAAATGCCTCACCGATCGAGCAAGTTATATGGAACCAGGAGGAATCTAGGCATGATACTCCCGAAAGTATCTTTGTGATTGGGCACGGGATGTGTGCTCCAACAATGATGAGCTGGGCATCGGAAGACCAGAAAAAGAGATATCTTCCCAAACTGGCCAGCGGGGAAGAAATTTGGTGTCAACTTTTTAGCGAACCAGCCGGGGGCTCGGATCTAGCTGCTCTGCGTACAAAGGCAGAGAAAGATGGCGACGACTGGATTATCAATGGGCAAAAAATTTGGACATCAGGAGCGCATTATTCTGACTATGGCGTGTTAGTGGTAAGAACCGACCCAACAGCTCAAAAACACCAAGGGTTAAGCTATTTTTTTATTGATATGAAAAGCCCTGGGATAGAGATAAAGCCTATAAAACAGATATCGGGCAGCTCGAATTTTAACGAGGTATATTTTTCTAATCTCAGAGTACCGGACGCACAAAGGCTAGGCGAAATAGGACAAGGCTGGCAAGTGGCCCTAACCACACTAATGAACGAGAGAGCAGCTATTGGCGGTGGCGGCGGTGGGGTGAACTTCGATTCAGTTTTTGAGCTTGCTAGAAAAGTTAAAAAGAACGGGCGTCCCGCAATAAAGGATTCGCAGGTGAGAGCCAAACTAGCGGATTGGTATGTGCAGGAATCGGGACTAAAGTTTGCCGGCTATCGATCCATGACAGCACTTTCCAAAGGAGAAATACCGGGACCAGAGAACTCGATAGGAAAACTAGTTGGCGCACCGAAGCAACAGGATATGGCATCATTTGCGTTGGATCTTCTAGAAGCCAGTGGTTCCATCTGGGACGAAAATTTCTCTGAGAGTAACGGTCTATTCCAAGCAACATTCATGGCTTCACCCGGTGGAAGAATTGCTGGGGGGACTGACGAGGTTATGGCAAACATAATCGCTGAGAGAGTTCTGGGGATGCCTCAGGATATGAGAGCCGACAAAGGAATCCCCTTTACAGAGATTCCAACGGCCCAGAAACCTTGAAAAACTAGGAGAGAAATATAAAGATTAAAGACCTATTTGTAGACTCTGAAAACTCGATTGCGCTTGATCCGAGTAAAAAGAAATTTGGAGGTGTTTGCTCCGGCTTGGCAAATTTTCTGGATATCCCTGCTTTGTGGATAAGAATTTTTGTGACCATAGCGCGTATAATAGAGAAAATGACA
>JAYYDI010000086.1:0-2986 GCA_036161055.1 Pseudomonadota bacterium | reverse complement strand
GTGATTTGCTTCTTGTCTACAACAAAAAGAATTACATGGTCATCGGCTTGGACCCTAACCTCATCATGGGCAATCAGAACGTCTTTGTCCCGCACTATCGCTCCGATGGTAGTACCGGAAGGCAGATAAATGTCGCAAATTCGTCGGCCTACCACTTTTGAACTCTCTTTGGTGCCATGAGCGACAACTTCAATGGCCTCGGCGGCGCCTCGACGCAAGCTATGCACTCGGGCTATATCTGCTCGTCTTACATGGGACAGCAGCATACTGGTAGCCACCTGCTGTGGTGAAATAACAACATCGATAGAAGGGCTATCATGCATAAGATCTACATATGCGCGTTTTCCGATCAGAGTAATGACTTGTTTTACTCCGAGTCTTTTTGCCATTAAGGAAGACATAATATTAATATCATCATCATTTGTGACAGCACAGAACGCGTCGCATTGATCGATATTCTCTTCGATCAACATGTCTTTGTCCGTTGCGCTTCCATTAATAACAATGGAGTGGCTGAGGCCATCTTCCAACCAATTCGCTCGAGAAATATCGCGCTCCACAATTTTTACGTCATAATCTCCCTCGATAGCCCTGGCCAGGCCGTAGCCGATATTTCCACCACCCGCAATTACAACTTTTTTGTTGGGCTGCTCTGCCCTTCGCAATTCTCCCATCACTGACGCAATATCTTCCCTCGCCGCTATGAAGAAAGCTTCATCGTCCTCCTCGATAACGGTATTTCCGGTGGGTATGATCGCGTTGCCCTTTCTGAAAATGGCGGCTACCCGAGTTTCAACCTCAGGTATGTCCGAGGTTAAATACCGAAGTGCCCGGCCTACAAGGGGGCCCCCTGAATAGGCTTTCATCGCGGCAAGTTGCACCTTGCCTTGCGCGAAATCCAGGATTTCTAAAGCTCCAGGATGTGCTAGCAGTTCTTTGACTTGGTTAGTAACAGCCCTCTCGGGGTTTATAATGAAGTCGATGGGTACGTGGTCTTCGCCGAAAAGAGCGTTGTCATCAGCGTAGGCGGCAGCTCGTAGTCTAGCTATCCGTTTAGGGGTCTGGAACTTTGTGTAACAGACCTGGCAGGCCACAATATTGACCTCGTCGCTACCGGTTGTGGCGACTAAAATATCAACTTCTTCGGCACCAGCTCGTCTTAGCACGTCGGGATGAGAGGCCTCGCCGTGTATTGTTTTAATATCCAAACGTTCTCCCATCTCTTTAAGTCGGTAGGCGTCTTTATCAACCAGGGTGACGTCGAACCTCTCTTTGGCTAGGCTGTCTGCCAATATCCCGCCTACTTGGCCCGCTCCCAGAATTAGGATTTGCACCGTTTAGACCTTTCTCAACTGGCAGTAGTAAAAGCCATCGGTTGGACCATCACAGGGCAAAATCTGCCAGCCAAATTTCGTGGCCCTGCCTAGGGGAAGATCGATGCCTTCAATGATCGCGTCAGCCCTCTCGTTCAAAAACTGCTCTACGACCAAATCGTTCTCCTCGTTAAAAATAGAGCACGTCACATACAGGAGATTACCGCCGCACCGGAGCGACTGCCACAGATTTTGAAGAAACTGGATTTGAAATTTGGATTTTAATTCGAGCTCAACCGGGTCAAATAAAATTCTGATATCAGGGTTACGCCGAATAGTTCCGGAACCCGAGCAAGGGGCATCTAACATGATTCCGTCGCATTCGAAGTTAATTTGCTTCAGAGGCTTTGCCGAATCAGCCTCAACGAAAATGATATTTTCGATCTCTTCTTGTTGGCTCCTTTTTACTAACTTTCGAGTCGTTTCTAGTCTTTCTCGGCTCTTTTCTATGGCAATTAACCTATAGTGTTTGAATTTGCTAGCCAATATTTCGTTCAAATGGCCCAGTTTCCCGCCAGGGGCGGCACAACTATCAAGAATTATGGGGTTATTCTTATTTGTGGAGAGCGCGTTCATTAGCAGTGGCGCTGCATATTGGGCGCCCAGGTCCTGCACAGAAACTTCTCCTCTAAGCCAGCCTGGAAGCGTTCTTGATGGTATTGGTTCTTGAAGAATCAGTCCCTGCTCCGTTTTGCCCTCGCTGAATTGGATGTTTTCCTGCCTGAGTTTTTCTCGATAGAGGCCTACAGACGTCCTGAGAGCGTTAACTCTGATTGCCATGGCTGGTTGCTGGTCATTTGCTGAACATATTTCTTGCCATTGTTCTGGATATTGTTTTTTTAATTTATTCACGAACCACGCTGGATGATTTTGCTTCAACAGGTTTGAGTCGCCCACTTCTTTTTTTTGTCGGTCCACTTTTCGCAACACAGCATTTATAAAACCTTTTGCCCAATTTTTTCCCAAAAGGCTGCACGCAGAAACCGTATCATTTATTACTGCATAGGCCGGCAGCTTCATATGTAAAAGCTGGTACGCGCCAACTAACAACAAGTGGAACAGGTCTCGATTTTTACTCTTGAGTGGTTTTTTTAACAGTTGCTCAATAATTGTTTCCAAAGAAAAGTAATGGCGGACAGTTCCGTAAATGAGTTGAGACCCAAATGGTGTGTCGAGCCAACCGGCTTTGTTGGTAATAAGCCAGTCTAAAGTCCTCTGATGCTCAGTAATTTGCTGGAGAGACCAGACGGCGTTTGCTCGCGCTCGGGGGCCATCTAAGCTTTCTTTGATCATTTTTTATTCGGATTCGTTGATATTTTTGATGATGGCGCCCTTTTTGAAGATATGAGGGAAACCATTTAACGCTGATGATGGATTTAGAGTAGACCCTTTCCCCCCGATCACTTTCAATTTGGTGATACTTAGCAGGCCATCGATGCACTTGACAGTGATACCGCTCTTATCGACGTCAATTATGCTTCCGACCATCTGGGAATCTGTTTCTGCCCGCTTTTGTTGGCGGACGATCGCCTCCAGGATTTGAATTTTTTGATTGTTAATTTCTACAGTAACCGGCATACGTTCGCTCAAGGCCCAGATCTGCCTAAAGAGCA
>JAYYDI010000085.1:0-3711 GCA_036161055.1 Pseudomonadota bacterium | reverse complement strand
ATAACTTTAGCTCGCTGCAAACCACGAACACTATTACCCACAAATATGTTATCGGCGTTTGAGAGATCATCGAACGTTAAGATTTTTTCGGTAACCTCTTTTTTTTTCAACAGAGATGCTCTTAAAGTGCCCGGGAGCAATCCGCACTCGATAGGAGGAGTTAAGAGTGCGCCTTTTTTTTCCAAAAATATATTCGCAGTTGTCGTTTCCGTTATCTGTCCTCTCTCATTGAAAAGAAGCACATCGTCACAATCAAAAACCTCTTTTTTAGCACGATCATATGCTTCTCGGTTTGTAGTTTTGTGAAATAAAAATATATTACCACTGTCGATGGGATGCTTAGCTATTTTAAGTTGCACCTCTTTTCTGGAGATGTTTAATGGAGAGCTCTCTAATCTTGGTACGCCTTCCTTATTAACTACTAATCGGACCTTTAGTGGATCATCATTATCAATTGCTGCCAAAAGAGCCATTGCTTCATTCTCGTCAAACCGATAATTAAACCGAAGGGCCGAACTTTTTATTCGATCGAAATGCTCCTCCACTAAAAAGATTCCCTCTCTCGGTGTGTACTTCATTGTTTCAAAAAGTTCAAAAGAAAGTGAGGGGAAGTTCAGGATCTTTGCTTTTGCAAATGATTCAGCTAATTCTGCTTCTGGATCTGAATCCCAAACTATCCCGCTACCAATTCCGTAGGTTGCGCTGCTCTTAACTTTGTCTATGTAAATGGTTCTTATCGAAACATTAAACAGGGTTTCTCCTTCTGGTTTAAGGAAACCAGTGGCGCCGGTATATACCCCCCTCGGATAAGGCTCAAGATCTGCAATAATTTCCATAGCCCTTACCTTCGGCGCTCCAGTTACAGAAGCACATGGAAACACAGAAGAAAAAATTTGCGAAAGAGAACAATCTGTTTCTCCTACCACCGAGGATGTCTGTTGCCATACGGTAGGAAAGCTATGAAGTTCAAATAACTTTGGGGTGCTTAGAGAACCTGGCAGGCAAATTTTTCCGAGATCGTTTCTTACCATGTCTAGGATCATTAGGTTTTCCGCCCGGTCTTTTTCGGATGATTTAAGATCTTCTTTATTTTTTTTGTCCTCTTCATTGAATCGGCCCCGCGCGCGGGTTCCTTTCATCGGCTGCATCTCAATCATCCTTCCCCTCTTCGAAAAGAACAACTCGGGAGAGGCGCTGCAAATTGAAAAGTCGTCACTTTCTAGGAGCATTGCGTAAGGCGACGGCTGGGTTCTCACCAACTTGCTAAATATATTCGTAGGCGAATTTCCTGGATCTCCATGCAATTTCTGAGTCAGATTGACTTGATACACTTCTCCGCTCTCTAAAAAGTTTCTTATTCTCATTACAGAGCTAATAAAGTTTTCATCCTCGGTTACCGGATACAGGTCGATTGCATCATCGTTTTCAGATAGCTCAAAGGGACGAATATCGCGAAATTCAGCAAACCACGCGAGCGGCGTATCATGCAGTTCCTGATGCTTGAGAGACTTATCAAAACTGCTTGCGGCCTCGTAAGACACAAAACCCGCAACATACAGCCCCTGTTTTGCCGAATTTTCAACGATATCGAGAATTTCGGGAACATCTTTTTTATCAGAAGCGCAGTAGATCTGAGCCAGATTGATCATTTCCATCCAGGTATTCACTTTTGAATCAAAGAATACTGCGCGAGTCATAAAATGCTGTTCCGATTATTCGGTGCGGATTAGCCTTCTGCTAACCAGTTTTCTGAGCGAGTCACTTCTGAGAAGCTTGCTTAAACATAAGTTTAGTCTGTTCCGCAGTCTCTCTCAAATTGATGATTTTCTTTAGGTACTTTCCCTCTCCGGTCTCCAAGGCGTGAATCTCCTTGGGTGAGGAAGTAACCAGTTCTGGTACCCACCGTTTTATGTAAATACAATCTGGGTCGAAATTTTTTTGCTGACGCCAAGGATTGAATATCCGAAAATATGGTTGCGCGTCGCAGCCGGTAGAGGCTGCCCATTGCCAATTACCGTTATTAACGGCTGGATCATAATCGATAAGTTTTTCTGCAAAATACTTCGCTCCAGCCCTCCAATCAACATGTAAATTCTTTACCAAAAATGAGGCGGTTATCATGCGTACCCTATTGTGCATAAAACCTGTCTGATTTAGTTCCCTCATTCCTGCGTCGACTATCGGAAATCCAGTCTCTCCAATTTTCCATAACTTGAAGAGTTCTCGGTCGTTCGTCCAACTGATAGAATCATATTGAGTCCGAAAACTTTTCTGGTACACATGTGGAAAATTCAGTGCAATCTGCTTGTAAAAGTCCCTCCAAAAAAGTTGGCGTCTAATCAACTCAGCGAGTTCAGCTTCATCATCATCGAAAAAGTGAAAGACCTGCCGAGGCGACACTATCCCGAATCGAAGAAAGGCTGATAGTCTTGATGTGCCATCTCGAGCTGGAATATCTCGACTATCTCTATAGTCTTGCATGTTTCTGAGTCTAGACAGGATTTCTTCGGACTCATCGAAATCAAGCTCGTATCCTGCGGTTTTCACGGAGCACCAATCGATTACCCCTTCGAAGTCTCGCGCTTTAGGTCCTGATATTACTGCCGCCGTTTCCAAGGTAGCTTTTCTCGGAAAAGGAATCGAAAATTTCAAGGCCTTCTTGTAGTAAGGGGTGAAAACCGTATAGGGTGAACCGTCATCTTTAACAACCAACCCCGGCGGGGTTAAGTGGTCGTCTGCGCAGATTCGCACGTCAGCGCCGAAATCCCTGCAAGTATCGATTATCTTCTTGTCCCTTGCCAACCCGTACGGCGTGTCCTCTCTATTTAAGAAAACTGTCTCGATCTTGTATTGGGCTAAAAGCTTTCCTATTTCCCGGGATGGCTCTCCTTCTCGGATTAAAAGCGAGGCGCCAGCTAGGGACAAAGCTTTTTCCAGTCTGACGACCGACTGAAAAAAGAATCCTTGCCTCCTCTCAGAAGTCTTCCAGTACTTGGTCAAATTACGGTCTACGATGAAGAGCAAAATTACTTTCGACCCTGACTCAAAGGCCTGGATCAGACCAGTATTATCCTCTAATCTTAAGTCCCGCCGAAAGACAAAAAGACTGTGGGGACCGCTAATTTATGTGGTCCCCATACCCTTCCACTTCTACAATGTCTGCCAAAGCGTCTTCCATGATGGTTCTGGCCCTAGAGGTGTATTGCAATAAACGCTGGTGCATTTCTGCTTCCTCTCCTCCCTTTGAGACACAGTCCATTGAGTAGTCCTCAAACTGGTTTAGAGAGATAATAAGTTCAGCGAGGTGCTTCGGGCACTCACATTCTAAGGATCCTGATAATGCCCCAAGACGCCCAAGTTGGCTCTCCGTATACCTCCTGGGGCTCGTCCTGTCCCCAGATTGCCGCTTTTCTCCCAGCAAATTTACGAGCGCGTAGGGCTCCAAAGGTCCCTTCAATAATTTGAAGCCAATGTCGGTCAGGGATCTAAGTTGATTTCTGGAGGCGAAGCGGTAAACGACTAAACATTTTGAGGCCTCCCTAGGAGGAATATTGCGAACTATCTCGCGTTCGTTTACCTCCGAGAGGCTTGGCATATCAATGACCAAGAAGTCATACTTGTCAAAAGAAATGTCTGTGAGCTCTGAAAACCACTTAATTTCCCCGTCCGATTGCTGAGAGACACAATCCTTTAACCATTGAGGGCGTTGGA
>JAYYDI010000084.1:0-3842 GCA_036161055.1 Pseudomonadota bacterium | reverse complement strand
CTTGGGCTTTGGTTTGGCCTTGGGCTTTGGCTTGGCCTTGGGCTTTGGCTTGGCCTTGGGCTTTGGGTTGGCATTGGGCTTTGGGTTGGCCTTGGGCTTTGGTTTGGCCTTGGGCTTTGGTTTGGCCTTGGGCTTTGGTTTGGCCTTGGGCTTTGGTTTAGCTTTGGGCTTTAAGCTCTGGGTTTTCGGTTTTTTGTTTAATGCCATATATTTTGATTAACCCTTTACTGTTCAAAGATCGCCGCGAAAGATAACAGATAGGGAAGCTTTCGCCAAGGCATGGGCAGTGATTAAATAGACAAGTCCCATCCAATAGATTCTTAGAGGGCAGAAATTTTTGATAAGAACATCGATTAGAGCAAAGAAAATTCAAGAATTCAGGGTAATGCGTCTTTTGAGTAGGGCTAAAGCTTTAGAGGCCTCGGGGGAAAAGGTCATTCATATGGAGATCGGTGAAACAGATTTTGGTCTGCCTGCGCCAATTGAGAGGCATGCTCTCGCGGCTATTAAGAGAGGCTATTCTGGCTACACAGAAGCCCAAGGCTTGCTATCTCTTAGAGAAAAAATATCCGGATTTTATAATGAGTCATTTGGTGCCAGTGTAGACCCAGAAAGGGTGTTCATAACAACTGGCGCCTCGGGTGGATTGCTTCTGTTAACAGCTTTGCTTTTGAACAATGATGAAAATCTCCTCTTACCTGATCCAGGTTACCCGTGTAATGCAAATCATGCCCTAGCATTAAATGCTAATCCGGTTTTAGTCCCTGTAGATTCTCGAACAGATTTTAAACTTAGCCCTGATCTTCTCTCGAAGTATTGGTGTCCAGACACGCGCGGATTGTTGATAGGGTCGCCAGCTAATCCAACTGGGGCAGTGTACTCAGACCGAGAGTTGCTAGAACTCAATAGATTTATCGAGGCCAACTCTGGTTTTCTCCTAACAGACGAAGTATACCAAGGAATCAATTTCCACCCCGAAGATTGGTTTACCGCATTAAATGTAAGCTCTGAAATCTTTGTGATTAACAGTTTTTCAAAGTTATTCGGGATGACTGGTTGGCGATTAGGTTGGATAGTAGCACCCCCGAGTGCGTGCTCAGATTTGTTGAAATTAGCACAGAATTTCTTTATCTGCGCTCCGTCTATATCCCAACACGCTGCTCTCGCAGCTTTTAGCGACGAAACGCAAGCGATTATTGAAGATCAAGCTGATACTTTGAGAGAGAGAAAAGAATTTTTAGTGAAAGCTCTCAGGGGCTTAGGTTTTCGTATTGATGCGCCCCCACGCGGCGCTTATTACGTTTACGCGGAACTCCCAAAAAACTCCATTCGTTCCGAGGAGTTTTGTTGCAGACTCTTGGAGGAGGAATTCGTTGCCGTGACTCCCGGTACTGATTTTGGGACCAACAGATCTGATGATTTCGTCCGGTTTAGCTTCACCCAAAAATTGTCTACCTTAAGTTTAGCGGTAGAGCGAATAGCTAGATTTTTGAGAGATCTAAATTGATAATGTTATGAGAGTTTTGTGGCTAAAAAATCACTTAGCAGCTCCCCTCATCTCTGCGTCTAAAGATTTGATAGTGTCATTTGGTAGCCTCGCACCCCATTTTCGAACTACCTCACTGGCGAATCTGTTCGAGATCTTATTTGCTTCATCATATCCTTTCCCCATGCATATGTAGTGCAGAAAGGCCCCGGCAAAGGTGTCGCCAGCCCCTGTTGAATCTTTCGCACTTACTCTGGGGCTTTGACTTGAATATCCAAACTTTCCATCAAAAGCATAAGATCCAGACTCGCCTAAGGTGATAACAAAGCGAGGCACGATCTCCCTCATTTTTCTCTTACAGCCTTCGAGATTGTCCTCACGAGTAAGCAGTTTGGCTTCATTAAAATTACAAAAAACAAGGTCGAGGCCATTCCCTACTAGGATTTCGAATTCTGTTTTAAAGTTTTCGACTATTCCCGGATCTGATAATGTAAGAGCCAAAACTGCACCCGATTCCTTTGCAGCCTCCTGAGCGGCCCTTGCGGCCTCAAAGCCAGACGCATTACTAACCAGATACCCTTCAATATAAGCGTGCCTGGACTCGGCAATCGCTTCAAAATCTAAATCGTTACTAGAGATATCTCCTGTTACCCCGAGATGGGTTGCCATGGTCCGATCCGCATCCTCCGTTACAAGTGTTAGACACGTGCCCGTATTCCCAAGCGGCCTACTTTTGGTTTTTGCCATCTCGATTTTTGCCAGTCTGAGCTCTTTGCAAAATAAATCTCCGAAGTGGTCCTCGGCCACTCTAAAGCTGAAAAAAGTTTTACTGCCAAGTATTGATGCTGTAACTAGGCTGTTTGCGGCTGAGCCACCGCAGCTCTGTTGTACTTCCTTTGATTTTAGATTTACAGCGCCTAGCAGTTCTCTTTGCCTTGAATCTGAGACCAGTGTCATCATCCCTTTCGGGAGGTCAAGCCGCCCCAGCTTTTTTGTCGCAAGTCGAAATTCGATATCTACCAGGGCGTTGCCCACTCCAAAAATATCAAATTTTTTCATAATGCTTTATCTCCCGCTGACGCGCTTAAGCGCCTCTTCTGCGGCTTGCAAAGTAGTGGCAATAATCTTGCTATCGTGCTTAATAGAAAGGAACCCCGCTTCAAAGGGTGAGGGCGCTAAATACACTCCTCGCCGCAACATTTCTGTGAAAAATTTCACAAAAAGTTCATTGTCGCCGGTTAAGACGTCTGTATAGGTTTCAACAGACTCCTTTTCCGTAAAAAATATTCCAAACATGCTTCCTACACGATTTGTTTTAAAAGGGACTCCAATTTCGTTGGCTAAGCTTTCTAATCCATCTGTTAATGACGATGCGCTAATCTCTAACTTTTTGTAGATCTCATTGTTTTTGAGCAGCGACAAAGTAGCTAAGCCCGCATGCATTGTTATTGGATTACCTGAAAGTGTTCCAGCTTGATAAATGCCTCCCACCGGAGAGAGCTCTTGCATTATTTCTCTTTTCCCTCCAAAACCACCAACCGGAAGTCCGCCACCAAGTATTTTCCCGAGCGTGGTTAAATCTGGTTGAATGTCATAAAGTTGTTGAGCGCCCCCGGGGGACACCCTGAATCCTGTCATCACCTCGTCAAAAATTAATATACTCGCGTACTCGTCGCAAACCAGACGGAGCTTTTCTAGAAACCCTTTAACAGGGGGAATACATCCCATGTTTCCCGCAATTGGCTCCACGATTACCGCAGCAATTTGTTCTCCCTTTTGTGCAAAAAATTCCCTAGTTTCTTCAATGTTGTTAAATTCTAGAACGATGGTTTTTTCTGCCAACTCCCGGGGGACACCCAAGGAGTCAGGTTCGCCAAAGGTTAATGCGCCTGAGCCCGCTTTTACAAGCAATGAGTCTACGTGACCATGATAACATCCTTCAAACTTCACAATTAAGTCCCGACCCGTATACCCCCGAGCTAATCTAATCGCAGACATTGTAGCTTCTGTGCCAGAACTGACCATCCGGATTAGCTCCATGCTGGGAAAAAATTCTTTGACTTTTTTGGCAAGTAATGTCTCTACTTCGGTCGGAGCTCCGTATGAGAGGCCGGAATCGATTGCTGCTTTAACCGAAGAAATAACTGAATCATCAGCATGACCCAAGATCATTGGTCCCCAAGACCCGATATAGTCGATAAATTTGGTACCGTCTTCGTCGAAAAGAAAAGGCCCTTTAGCTTTTTTGATAAAAAGGGGTTGCCCACCGACCTTAGAGAATGACCTGACTGGAGAATTGACGCCTCCGGGGAGCAATCGTTTGGCTTCGGCGAAAAGGCGCGTAGAATTTGACATA
>JAYYDI010000083.1:0-7725 GCA_036161055.1 Pseudomonadota bacterium | reverse complement strand
ACCCCCAATTCCTCTTCTAGCATTCTTATCTGTTTACTCACCCCAGGCTGAGAGGTGTGCAAGGCATAAGCCGTAGTCGAAATATTAAGATCATTTTTTGCGACCTCACAGATATACTTGAGTTGCTGTAATTTCATGAACAAAATACGTTATCAGTTAAGGTTATGGATAATACTATATTGATAAGTTTTTGGAATATTAAGATCGATTTTTAATGCCCGACGGGACGTGACCGGCTAGGACCGTCTCGCTCGCAATACGGCAATGCTTAGCCTGATCATCAAAAAAAATGTCTGCACCGTATGATTTTAGGAAATCTGCCTTTTGCATTCCCCCGAGAAACAAACTCTCGTCTACTGACATGCCCCAGGAGCGCAAAGTCTTGACTACCCGCTCGTGAGCCGGCGACGATCTGGCTGTCACCAGAGCAGTCCTGATAGGATTTGCCCCTCCCTTAAATTCGCTTTTAAGCTGATTTAACGACTCTACAAAAGATCTAAAGGGCCCGGCTTTTAAAGGCACGTTAGCGAGGTTTTTTTCAGAGCTTAGAAAATCGTCGAGGCCTCTTTTTTGATACTCCTTTTCAGCCTCATCGGAGAACAAGACAGCGTCTCCATCAAATGCAAAACGAATATCTTCTCTTTCTGGCGAAGGGAGGCTGGAAGACAAAATGCTTGCAGCAGCTTTACCATCCTCCAAAGCTTCGACAACATCTGCCCGTTCAGTTGAAAGGAAAAGGTCTACTCCGAATGGAGACATATACCGATGGGGCTTTGTTCCGCCGGTGAACGCAGCGCGGGTTATCGATAAATTATGATGCTCGATTGATTTGAAAACCCTCAAACCGGTGTCAGAGGTGTTTCGTGACAGCAAGACAACCTCCACACGATTGGGATTCTCAAGCAAAGTATTTAAGTTCAACAACTTTTTAATCAAAGAAAAGGCGCTTCCAGGAGACAGGGGTTCATGCTCCCTCGCAAGCTGATACTTCGAATAAGCTTCTAGCCCTTCCTGCTTATAAACTCGGTCGCTGTGTTCCAAGTCGAAAAGTGCTGCGCTAGAAGTCGCTATGGTCAATTTTTTCATTTTTAACGACAGGATCTGGAGGTTACAATTAACGACCAACAGTATAACTTAATTTTTGTAAGTCAGTTTTTATGAAAAAATCAAGAAATCTTCCTAAGCCCAGCTCACAGGCTCTAGAGAATTTTCTAGAACAAGTAAAGAAAACGCCAACTCGAAACGAGCGAGAAGCCGCCGGCAGGTTAGTCTTTGGAATGGACGCAACCGCATCGAGAGAGAGGACCTGGGATAACGCCTGCCAAATTCAAAACCAAATGTTCATTGCAACAGATGATATCGGCGGTATAAATATTCAGCTTTGTTATTACAGAGGCTTTAATCAATTTCAATATTCAGGCTGGTTCATGTCCGGAAAAGAGATGATAAAGGAAATGGCTAAGGTAAGTTGCCTTGGTGGACACACGCAAATAGCAAGGATTTTTAGACATGCTCTAAAAGAACACAAAGCACAAAAAATCCGAGCACTAGTTTTCGTCGGCGATGCCGTGGAAGAAAACGCTGACGAGCTTTGTAATTTGGCGGGGAAGTTTGGCGTTTTCAATATACCTATTTTCATGTTCCAAGAAGGTAGCGATCGTTTTGTCATGTCGGCCTTTAAACAGATTGCACTCTTAAGCGGAGGGGCATACGCGCCATTTAATTCTGGTAGCGTTAAAGAGCTACAGGATCTATTATCATCGGTCGCTGTTTTCGTCGCCGGGGGTCACGAGGCATTAGAAAAATATGAAAAACGCGATGGAAACGGAAAGAATTTAACTCTTCAGCTGCGGAAATAAGGCAAATTTTTGGGCATAATTATCTCACTCGTATCAGTTCCAATCATAACTTTCTTGGTCCTAAAAAAAATCCTTGAGAAGAAGCAACTCTCCTCAAAACAGTTCCAAATCATATACTTACTGAGTCTTGCAGGACTCGGAGTTTTGTTTCTTGCGTTCACGGGGCGGCTCCATCCAGTATTCGCGTTGGTTGGCGCGGCTCTTCCTTTTATTATGCGTATATTCGGACTTTTTATGAGAGGCGCTCAACTCGCTTCAATTTTTCGCAACCTAAGTGGGCTTTTTGGTAATGCGACCTCTACCCCTAAAGATTCAAGTGAAATAAAAACTTCTTTTATTCATATGAAACTAGACCATGCTACCGGTTCAATGGACGGACAAATACTTCAAGGCCGATTTCAAGGGGAAAAAATCTCAGCATTATCTTTAGACGAAATCAGGGAATTTTTAAGTGAAATAAGTTCCGACTCGGATTCACTTAATTTGATGCATGCTTACCTAGAACGACAACAACCAGAGTGGGACATTGGAACAGAGGGGAATAACAGCAAGCAGTCCCAGCCCCTGTCTTCTGAAATGAACGAGCAGCAAGCTTTCGAGATCCTAGGTCTGGCACCAGGGGCTTCAGAAAAAGAGATAGTTGCCGCGCACAAGAGACTTATGCAGGGAGTTCATCCAGATCGCGGAGGGTCCACGTTTCTTGCAGCCAAAATTAATGCAGCAAAAGATCTTTTGGTTGGGTGAAATCGATTAGGTGAGGAACGAGCAGAAGCAGGCATACAAGGATTTAGAAGAGGAAATTAGATCTTTTTGTGCACTCCACAATTCTCTGGAACCGAGTGCTTTTTTTAAAGAAATGGAAAGAGCCTCTTTGCTCCGCCTGGACTGGCCGGAAGAATTAGGAGGAAGAGGGTGGGACCGTCAGGGGCAATTGATAGCTATCAAGGCTCTCGCCGAATATGAGTGTCCTATCTTTCCAGACACCTTGTCATTGGGAGCCCCTTTAATAATAAATCTTAAGTCAGGGGAAGATAGAGCTTTTCTGTTAGAAAGTTTGACAAAGAATCTATTAACCTGGCGGATCCACTCTGACCCAGATGATGAGGGAATTTTTTGGGATCAACGAGATAGCTCTCTTTATGTAATAGACAAGAGAGAAAAATACCAGCTTGGAGAAGCTGGTCTCGCCGAGGAATATCTAGCGAAATACTTCTCAATCGGTTGCCTGCTCCAGCAGTGGCTTTCAGGAATACTTCTATCTAAAAAGCTCAGTCAAACAATCAAAGGATCTGACGAGAACGAGGTAATAGAAGAAGAGATAAATTTCCGCGCTGTGGAGCAACTTTTTCTAGCATCAGAAAACGAAAGCTTGCAGGCATTAAGAGCTAATTCAGGGAAGACTAAAACTCACCAAATCATTACACGTTTAATTGGTTACGAGGGGCTCATTAAAAAATCTGAGGAATCAGGATCTAACGAGCCCGTCAAATTTATAAAAGAACGCCTCTTTTTAGAAGGCATCGAGTCACAAATTTCACTTAACGAGGATTTTATAAAGGATCGTGTCTACAAGGAGGCATTAGATAAAGATGAAAGATAAGCTGTTAGTTTTTGACCTTGATGGCACTCTTCTTGACAGCTTGCCAAGCCTCGCTAAATCTTTTAACTGGGCTCTGGAAAAAATGGGACATCCCAGACACTCATTTTCAAATTATAGATACATAATTGGTGACGGGGCTCAGGAGGGAGCCAAAAGATGTTTGCCTAGAGGCAATCAGGAATCTAAAGAAGTCGCTAAATGTTTATCACTGTTCAGACAAGCCTATGGGACCTATTGGAAAGAAGCAAAACCCTTCCCTCATATTCAGGACATGCTAGATATCGCCTCAAAAGAAAGTCACTTAGCAGTCCTGTCAAACAAGGATGACGCATTTACTAGATCCTGCGTTGAGAAATTTTTCCCAGATACCTTCGATTTGATAAGAGGCTACAAACCAGAGCATGGATTGAAACCGGAGCCATCAGCGCTTCTGGAAATAGCACGCAGCCTCGGCTCCCTCGCGAGCAAAACTTATATGATTGGCGATACCGCGACTGACATTAAAACAGCCATAAATGCCAGAGCCAAAAGCATAGGAGTATTGTGGGGTTACCGTGCCAAAGAGGAGCTCTTAGAAGCCGGGGCAGATCATATCGTTGATTCAGTAGGAACACTAAACGATTTATTTGCAAGGCTGTAAGAAGTTCTTATAGCACAGATTTGTCCTTTTCTTTTGAATCTGCGTTAGACTGCCTAGAGGCACATGCTTGGGGGTAGGGCAGGATTGTTAGGTAGATGGGAGAAACGTTTTGGTTCTCTGTGACATTTATATTCTTCCACGATTGGCAAAAGTTCTTGCGGAGATACTCCGTGAAGAATTACTCCATCGCACCCAAGATCAAATTGCTTGTTTATCACACCAACACACTCTTTTGGAGTTCCCAGAGCCGCGTTTGATAACCAGCTATTCGGAATAAGTTTCTCTATAGCCTCTAGTTCCTGAAAAGATGCTTTTTGATCAATCGCACCCTGAAAATTTTTAATGATCTCGCTGTCTCGAAACTTAGATAAATAATTAGGGTTCCATTGGTTAGTCTTAACCATCAGATCGCCATATGCTTGCAGGTAAGTCGCCATCCGGCCGACAGTTTTTTTCAACCGTAACTCAACTGGCAAATGGTCTCCTACCACAGCCAAGCAAGACCAAACTCTTACGTCGGAGGGGTTTCGACCAGATTCAATAGCCGCCGTTTTTACATTTTTAACGCATCTCTCAGTCGTTTCATCTGTAAAAAAGGTGTGAAGCACGACCGCATCAAAGGCTCGTCCTCCTAAAGCCAGTGAATTCGGACCAAAAGCAGTAAGGATTAGAGGGATGTACTCGTCAAAGTCTGGATCGAGGCGAAGAAAAGGCCACTCACCAAGCGAACTTTTATAGTCGATTACTGCTTCTCCCTGATGCAGGCGTCTCATCAAGTGAGCAAATTCTTCTAACTGTTGCGTCGTGATTTTTGGAAGGCCCATGGCTTTAAAGAGCAGATCAATACCCCGGCCTAAACCAAGGGCAAATCTTCCTTCTGTTAGGAAATGCATTGTAGAGGCATAAGAACCAGTGACAACCGGGTGTCTTGTATTGTGGTTTGTCGCTGCAGTCGCAATGCCTATGCTCTTAGAAACCGCTCCAACAGCCCCACTCAGAGTTGAAGCTTCCTTTATATTGAAGCGCTCCGATAAAAAGCAGTTCCCTATGCCGATCTTTTCAGCTAGCTTAACTTCCTCTATCAGATCTTTCGGAGTTTTCGGGGCTCCGGCTAAGGCATAAAAACCAAGCTCATTCATCATCATAGCCGCATATTATGTCATATAACGCCGCCGCAATGGGCAGCGGATAAAGCTGGGAAAGGCAAATAAGTTGTGGCACCCTTAAATCTGCATTACCAGGGAATTAGTTGATGGAAGTTCATGGCAAGGTTGTGGTAGTCACCGGCGCGGCAAACGGAATCGGAAGAGCCCTCGCTAGGCGTTTCTCGGAGGAAGGTGCTCGCAAGATTATAGTCGCAGATCTGGACGAGCAAGGTTTAAAAGCGGTAAAAAATGAAACCGGCGCCGAGCCTTTCAAGGCAGATGTTGCTCGCGAGGAGGACGTTCAACGTCTCGTAGAGCTATGCGAGCGCAAATACGAGGGAATCGATTTGCTCTGCAATAATGCAGGTATCGGTATAAATGGCGGGCCCGAAGTCCGAAACGAAGACTGGCAAAGAATCTGGGAAATTAATGTAATGGCACACGTTTACGCGGCGCGTGCTGCAATTCCTGGGATGCTCAGACGCGGATCGGGTTACATTCTCAATACTGCGTCAGCCGCAGGGTTGCTTTCTCAAATCGGATCTGCTCCTTACGCCGTTACAAAACATGCCGCCGTAAGCTTTGCTGAGTGGTTAGCAATTACCTACGGAGATCGGGGGCTCAGGGTATCTGTTCTTTGTCCTCAGGCTGTTCGAACTGCAATGACGGCTGATGACCCAAATGGAGTAGCGAGCGTCGACGGAATGATAGAGCCAGAAGAGGTTTCTGAGGCGGTAATCACAGCTTTAAAAAACGAAAGTTTTCTTATTCTGCCGCACCCAAAAGTTCTCGATTACATGCAGCGAAAGACAGGAGACTATGACCGATGGATCGGGGGTATGAAGAGGCTTCAATCCAATTACAAAGTTCCAGATTGGCCCTAGACACGATCTTTTGTTTTATTTGACGATATAGAATATTCGGATAAAATATCAAGAGAGCGCCGATTTGATATCAGCTTGCGGGCGCAATAGAAATTCAGCTAAAGAGGACCCCCGCTTTAGCTGACGCTAAATGGGTTCTTTAAGGAAAATAATGCCAATCAACATACCAGATGGAATCCCCGCCTTCGACGTTCTCCAGAAGGAAAACATATTTTGCTTGCGCAGTGCGGAGGCAAAGCAGCAAGACATCCGACCAATCAATGTGCTGCTTCTAAACCTCATGCCAAAAAAAATTGAAACAGAGATACATCTTTTGAGAATGCTGTCCAACTCTCCTTTACAGGTTAACGTGGAATTTCTAAGGATCTCAGAACGCCCTTCAAAACATACACCCATTGAACACATGGACAACTTTTACAAAGAATTTAGAGAGATTAAGCACAAAAAGTACGATGGAATGATAATTACAGGGGCGCCCCTGGGACAAATTCCATTTCATCAAGTTACTTTCTGGAAAGAAATGACAGAGATACTAGATTGGACGCTGTCAAATGTGACTTCAGTTATGTTTCTTTGCTGGGCCGTCCAAGCAGCAATGTTTCATCTCTATAAGGTGGATAAGATCCTGCTCCCCAAAAAAATTAGTGGGGTATATCCGCACCGTTTGCGCAACTATTTTTCGCCAATCTCGAGAGGCTTTGACGAAGTCTTTGACGCACCCCATTCAAGATATGCGGAAGTGCCAGGTGAAAAGATCTGTGAAATTGAGGAACTTGATTTGATAGCAGACTCAGAAATAGCCGGCGCATATCTCTGGGCACATAAAGATGGAAGGCACCTTTTTGTGACCGGCCACTCGGAATATGAGCCAGATTGTCTCCGTGATGAATACCTACGAGATATCGCTGCAGGACTATCTCCCGAAATTCCAGAGAATTATTTTCCTGAGAATGATCCGACTCGAGAGCCAATTGTAAATTGGAGAAGTCACGGAACTCTTTTGTTTAATAACTGGCTGAACTATTGCGTATATCAACAAACACCATTTGATCAAAAAAATATTGGAGGAATAAGAGGCCGTTCTGATTTTAGTGCCGAACAATGAACAGAACGAAATCTTCTGCTCCGCGTTTAGTCCAGGGCGAAGTAGGTCCTGGTCTTTTGAGACTTACAACACCAGTAATTTTAGTTATTTCCGCAAATATTGTTGCTTGCCTACTTGAGACCGCATTTTTGTCCAGGCTGGGAACAGAGGTCATAACCGCATATAGCTTTACCTTCTCAATCAGTGCAGCCTTAATGTCACTCTCGCTCGGAATCTCAATCGGGGTATCAAGTGTCTTAGCGCGAGCCGCCGGAGGTGGTAATAAACAAAAGGTAAAGCGTATAGCGAGTGACGGAATTCTGTTAATTGGCTTCTTAACGATTTTAATTTCGCTGATAGGCTACCTTTCTATAGAACCTCTATTTTCTTTGCTTGGAGCAGACGACTCTACACTCCCGCTTATCACGGAATACATGGCAATCTATTACCTCTCCGTATTTTTTCTAGCAGTGCCCGCCGTGGGAGCCAACGCTCTCAGAGCTCTTGGGGACG
>JAYYDI010000082.1:0-5157 GCA_036161055.1 Pseudomonadota bacterium | reverse complement strand
CCCACCAGATTGGTTGTTTATTGCGCCAAACAGCATAGTCTGGATAGGGATCAAGCAAACGTCTCTGGGAGTTAAAATTCATCGAAGCACCTGAGAAGGAAGGAAGTAGAGACTTTATGTAATATTGCCTCTAGAAACAACATGTAACCTTACTCGACCAGTGAAAAAACAACTCTCATAACTGCCTCCCTCCGTCCGCGAGCATAGTAAAACGAAAAAAGGGTCTCTACCTTTACCTAAGTCTAATCTTTCTCGCTCTCTTCAGACAAATATTCTCATCACAAAACATCTGAGTTAACCTGGCTGTCTCAGCAAGGGCAGAGAGTATGGCAACGATAAAAATTAACGGAGCAATTTCATTTTACGAGGAAACCGGTCTAGGGGAAGCAATAAAATTGAAAGCTAATGGAAACTAGTGGTCTTTTAAAAAGGTCCATCTTGAGACTAACTATGGAAGATTGATAGTTAATCAGAGTAAAAAAAGAAAACTACCAACCAACAAAATCACGAGGAAGAGACGCATGGATTTAGGACTAAAAAATAAAAAGGCGCTTGTATCTGCCGGACATAAGGGCATTGGTTTTTTTATTGCGAAGCGCTTACTCGAAGAAGGCGCAGAGGTAAGCATCTGCTGCAGAAGCCAAACAGATTTAGATTCAAGCACAAAAAAGCTGACGGCGAAGGGAAAAGCACACGGATTTATCTGTGATTTTTCGGATTCGGACCAGGTAGTCGCTTGGGTAAAAGATGCAGGAGAAGCCATGGGTGGAGTGGATATCTGCATCGGGAATGCAAGTGCGAGCGCTCAGCAAGGAGAAGGCGCTGCGCCTTGGCGGTCTAGCTTTAATGTAGATTTGCTCGGCACGGCCATGTTTTTTGAGACGGCGAAGCCATTTCTCGTGGAATCCTCCAGTGCAGCTATTGTTCAAATAGCAACAATAACCGCGATTGAGCATCATGACGTTCCGATCAATCCAAGCTACGGTGCCGTTAAAGCAGCAACAATAAATTTGATCGCTCAAATTGCTCAGCGTTGGGGTCCAGAGGGAATTAGAGCAAACACAGTTTCACCAGGACCGATACTGATTGAGGAGGGAAGATGGGATGAAATAAAGGAGAAATTGCCCGAACTTTACGAAAAAGATCGAAAACAACACCCAACCGGACGCATGGGGACTGGTGACGAAATCGCCGATGTCGTAGCTTTCCTGGCCTCTCCGAGAGCGAGCTGGGTTAACGGTGCAAATGTCGTCGTCGACGGTGGCTACACTAAACAGGTAGGCTTTTAGCAAGGAGAATTGGAGTCTAAATTTCTTGAGTGGCCGTAAATAGTAATCCGAAGTCTGGATTTAATATCCATGAGCGCCTGACATGCTTCGCTTCGCAGGCATACTGAAATTCGAGGAAAAGATTTGAATAAAAAAAGCGCGGAGAAAGATTTCTTGTGGAGAGAGTGCCTGAATACAGCGCTCAAAAAAAACCGAAGAGATCCCTCAAGCAGATATTTCCAATTCGCAACGATCAAGCCTAACGGGAAACCCGCAAATAGAACTGTTGTTTTTAGAGGTTTTGGGGAGCAAAACGAAATCTACATTATCTCGGATTCGAGAAGCCAAAAAGTCTCTGAGTTAAAACAAAGTAACGAAGCAGAAATATGCTGGTATTTTTCTGGTACACGACAACAATTTCGAATTGCAGGAAAAGCTGAGTGGGAAACCGATGCGAGTTCAGACGTTGTTAGAAAGCTTTGGCAAAAAATATCCGAGCCAGCCAAATCACAATTCTATTGGCCTGCCCCGGGCCACGAGATTGAAGAATCAGCTACCGAAACAGATACTAAGATCGACGGTTCAAGCCCCCCCAGAGTCTTCGGTGTCCTGCGGTTTTTACCGAATAGAGTTGATTATCTATCGCTCAGAGGAAATCCTCAGACCAGAATCTTAAGTTGTCTGGAGAAAAACGAGTGGGTTTCAACAAGAATCAACCCATAATCAATTGAAGGCTTAAAATCAGAAACCAAACTAGACCCGACAACTGAGGCGTCAACTAGTTTTCATTTTTTGGAATCCCAACTATTTTCGAGCTTTCCAAAATCTCTCTCCCAAGTGATTTCGGATTCCCTAAACTCTAAAAACGCCCTGCAATTATCCTCAATCAGCTCAATTTTCTTAATCCACCAGGGTTCCTCAGAAAATTTTCCCTGAGCTATCTCAATAGAAAAGTATCTATTTCTAATTTCTTGGCAGGCGTACTCAATTTCTTTCAAAAATTTAGTCTCTTCCATAAACAAATTCACTCTTAAGGTATTTAAACAGATCTGACCGGGTTTATATTCTATTGCAATGTTCCAAAGTAAGCTTTTTACTATGTTCAAGCCATCGGAAAAAATCTAAGAAATGATTGTAAACAGAGCAAAACTTATCAGAGCAAAACAGCTTTTGTCCGCTATCCCGAGGGGAACAAAGACACCCAGAGGGCAGTATCACTCCATCATCTCAAACCAATTGGTCTCTGTTGCCCTCGTGATTGCAATAGGAATCTGGCCATTTTCAAAACTTGGACTTATACCACTCATTTTTTTATTGAGTCTCTGCCTTTACACAGTAAGGCAAACAATCAGGGAAGCTTTAATACACGCAGTCAAGGATTTAATAAACTCGGAGCTGCAGCATTCCTTCAACATAGACTGCTATGACCCGAGCGTTGACGCCTTCCTGCATAAGGATGGGATAAATTATCACGATCCCTCCGCCGATGAGTGTTGGCGGGATACTAATCTTGTGTTTAATCTGGATTCACGGCGCTTGCAAGATGAGACCGAAAAGATTGTTAGCCGGATCGATTTAGGTGGGTGTGATATTGATAACGTCGTTTTTGAAAAATTTTTCTCGTCGCCATTTGCATATCTAAAAATCTTTTTATCGCTCGATCCTAGAAAAAGCGCAAAAGAGTTTTTGCAAAACAACCTAGCGGAACGAGTAACTCTTCAGAACCTCTAGAAATGTCAATATAAAGAAACGCATCCATTCAAATCTGACGCGGAAGCTTCTGAGATGGAAGCGATTTTAAAAGATTTCGGTAGCCTTCGTAGGATTTTCAAATGCGAACAGAAATTTCTGTCTCTTAAAACCAACTAAAAAAAGAAGTGTCAAACACTTAACCACCTAGATAACTCTGCTCTTTGCTTTACACTTTTCCCATGCAATCCGATTGGTTTCTAAATAGTTCCCTGCAGCTCTCTCGGGGCTTTCCAGAGAGCATGGTCATAGTAGACTGTGAAACAACCGGGGGAAACGCCATTCGGCACCGCATCATAGAAGTCGCGGCTTTATTGGTGGAGGGAGGTGAAATTGTTGAGTCTTGGCAATCCCTCTGCAATCCTGGGAGGAGCGTCCCCGAAAACATTCAGCGTTTAACTGGCATTCTACCCGAAATGCTGAGAGACGCCCCGAGCTTTTCGGACATAGGTGATGAGCTTTCACAACTTGTCCGCGGCAGAGTATTCGTGGCTCATAACGCAAGGTTCGACTTCAGTTTTTTGAAAAACGAATTTGAGAGGCAGGGAATCAACTTTAATCCAAAACCTCTATGCTCTGTAAAATTCAGCCGCCTACTCTACCCACAATTCAAACGACACGGCCTGACGGAAATTATCAAGCGTTTTAATTTCAAGATCTCGAAACGTCATCGAGCGCTTGAAGATGCCCAAGTAATCTACGATTTCTTTCTTGAGTCCACGAGGCTGTTCGAGCAAGAAGAAATCTCAGCTACATGTAACGCAATTTTGAAAAGCCCCTCTTTGCCACCTTTTCTCAACCCAAAAGAAATCCAGAAACTGCCGAAATCACCAGGGGTTTACTACTTCAGAAATGACCTTGGAGACCTTCTCTACATAGGCAAGAGCGTAAATATAAAAAACAGGGTTATGAGCCACTTCAACCAAGACTATCGCAATCCGAAAGACCTAAAAATAAGTAATCAAATCAAGACAGTTGGCTTCGAAAAAACACCGACTGACTTTGGAGCGCAGCTTCGAGAGAGCGAACAAATAAAAGCGCTCCAACCAAGCCTGAATCGAAGACTCCGCCGCACTAAACAGCTTTATCGACTCAGCCTAGACTTAAACTCGGAGGGTTACCAAGAAATAAAAATAGAGGCTTCTAACGCAGATTTAAGCAAACAAGGCTTGGGATTATTTAGATCAATTAGGCAGGCAAAATCGGTTCTAGCTAGGCTCGCTGACGAACACTATCTCTGCCATAAACTTCTCGGTCTAGACAAAATCTCTTTGCAAGGAGAAGGGAAACTTTGCTTTCAAGTACAACTAAAAAAGTGTTTCGGGGCATGTGGTGGGGCTGAGGCGGTATACGAATATAACTCACGTCTAGAGTCCGCTATCGCTCGGTACAGACTCAAAGTTTGGCCTTGGAACTCAGCAATACTCGTAAAAGAGCAAGACCCAACCGACCCAGACAATTATGCTTTTCATCTGCTAAACAATTGGCAACACATTTGCAGAGTCAAGGATGAAGAAGAGTTAGCGGAATTGGGATATCGGGCAAAGCAAAGTAATTTGCGGGCGGAAATTTCTAATAGTGCGACGCCGTCTAATGTTGATTATCCTGCTGATTTAGACACCTATCACATTCTTGTTCGTTTTCTTTTAGACTCGAGCAAGTTAAGTATTAACAACTTGCGCATTTTTCCGTTGGAGCCTATCTCAAGCATCTAATCTTTTGCAGACCCACATTACCTCTTTATCGTTTATTTCTCTCTAATGATCGAGTTTGAGCCCAGCTGCGTAAGAACAACTCATGACCCGGAGCAAATAATGACTCTTTACATATCTGCAGAACAAACATTAGATTCTTTCTTACGCAAAGGCATTAGGAATTATACTAAATCAAGAAATTTTGATTTCGGAACAGAAAACCGTGGGAACGTTTCGCGTCTATCACCCTTCATCTCGCACCGCCTAATACTAGAATACGATGTAATTAAAAATGCACTGGCCCTTTATCCTTTTGAAAAAATAGAGAAGTTTATAGAGGAGATCTTTTGGGGCGTTTATTGGAGGGGATGGCTAGAACAGAGGCCAAGTGTCTGGGAATCATTCAAAAATTATCCTGAGCCGTTAAAAAGCGATCCAGCTTATGC
>JAYYDI010000081.1:0-3129 GCA_036161055.1 Pseudomonadota bacterium | reverse complement strand
CAGATCGATTCCTTTGTGTTCAAAGAATCTTTTATCTTCTGTATCTAGCAAAGCTTTTATAAATAATGGAGGTATCTCATCAAATTTTATAGGGCGTAACCTCTCTCCAAATTCTTGTATGAGGAAGTCGTCGTCGGAGTATATTTTCAGAGGAGCTTTGATATTTACCCTTGAAAATGACTCTATTTCTGGGATTGCTGGATTTAAATAAAGAAATATTCCAGAAAGCGACATGCTGAGCAAGCTTATCAACAAGAGAGAAAAGATAACTATAGCTTTTAGGATAATTCTCATTATTTTCGACTGAAATTTTGTAAAAACCGTTATTATATGGTTTTTTGACTTTTCTTTGGTACCAGGTTTCGTAGTAGATTTTTTCGACAGATTATTTCTACAGAGAAATGTATGCACGAACAAGGGGATTTTTTATTTCGCAGGTAAAAAGGTTGTTTATAGTAGGACCGATGGGTGTTGGCAAAACTACTGTTGGTAAACTTTTGGCAAATGAGCTCGGATTGAGATTTCTTGACTCAGATAGGGAGATTGAAAAACGAACCGGGACGAACATATCTTGGATTTTTGATGTTGAAGGAGAAAAAGGCTTTCGAGATAGGGAACAGCAAGTTCTGGAGGATTTAGCAAACGAAGACAATGTGGTGATTGCTACGGGTGGCGGGTCGGTATTGCGTAAACGAAACAGAGAGAACCTCAAAACACGGGGCTTAGTGATATACCTAAAGGCAGACCTAGCGCTGCTAGTAAAAAGAACAAAAGATGATACAAAAAGACCGTTATTGAAAGGGAAAGATACAAAAGAAGTGCTCGAGAAAATATTGCGAGAGAGAGGTTCGTTATACAAAGAAGTTAGTGACATTGAGATAAACGTGGCCGAAAAAAGTAGTAAAAGTACGGTTGTTAAAATTTTGCAAACCCTTCAGGGAGAGGTTGAAATTGGAAAAGGTTAAAGTGGCGCTCGGCAGCAACTCCTACGATATTTTTATTGGCCCTGGCCTACTTTCGGATTCCGAATTAATCGGAAGATATATAGAAAAGAAAAGCGCTTTCATAATATCAAATAAATCTGTAGCAGATCGCTACCTTGACCGGCTGCTTTTGAGCCTTTCAGGTTTTGACCTCGGCGTATATCTAATGCCCGAGGGGGAGCAATTTAAAAATCTCCGCACTGTTGAGGAAATAGCAGGCCAAATGCTTAAAAAAGGAGTTAAAAGGACAACAACGATCGTAGCTTTGGGTGGCGGTGTGGTTGGAGACACAGCCGGTTTCCTTGCGGCGGTTTTCCAAAGGGGAGTTCCATTCTTTCAAATTCCGACTACTTTGCTAGCGCAGGTAGATTCGTCCGTTGGAGGAAAAACAGCCGTAAATCACAGAGACGGAAAAAATATGATAGGGGCGTTTTACCAACCAAAAACAGTGATTGTGGACACGACCACTCTCAATACCCTTCCAAAGAGAGAGATCAGTGCTGGTTTAGCAGAAATTATTAAGCATGGAGTATTAGCGGACAGATCTTATTTCGATTGGATAGAGAAAAATATTTCCAAAGTGCGTCGATTAGACAGCGAGGCATTGAAAGATGTTGTTGCAGGAAGTTGTAGGATCAAAGCCCAAATTGTTTCAGAGGATGAACTCGAAACGGGGAAAAGAGCTCTTCTAAACCTGGGACATACATTCGGCCATGCTATAGAGACCGCTACGGACTATTCAGAATGGCTGCACGGCGAGGCTGTAGGAGCCGGTTTGGTTATGGCTGCAGATTTATCCTTCCGGCTCGGCATGTGCGGTCTAGACGATGCCAAAAGAATTAAAGCTCTTGTAAGAGAAGCAGGTCTGCCATGTGCGCCTCCAGCTTTTATGGAAGCGGATACTTTTCTTAAATTGATGAGACGAGATAAAAAAGTTGATGAGACGGGTGTGAGGTTCGTTCTGGTCAACGGTGGAATTGGTGCTGCTGCTCTATTAGAACGAGTGCCTCTAGAAAAGCTAGGGGAAACCCTTCGGGCCGGAGAAAATCTCTGCTCGGGATTTTAAGGAAGCTCAGTGAAACCCATCAAATCCCGATCAATTTCTCGAGCGGCTTCTCTACCTTCGTTGATTGCTCTCACAACTAAGTCTTGCCCTCTTCTGCAATCAGCCGCAGCATAAACTCGAGGAACACTAGTTCGGAAGTCCGACTTAGAGGCTAAGAAATTTCCTCTATTGTCTAAGTTGAGCCCTAATTTTTCGTTTATATAGTGTTCTGGTTGAATAAAACCCAACGAAAGCAGGACAAGATCCGCTTTCCATATCTTTTCCGTGTTTGGAATTTCTCGCAGGTTTCCATCAACGTTTACGGTTATGATCCCGGTTAGGTTGTTGTCGTCGTCCTTTATGAATTCCTTGCTCATTACAGAGTAAACTCGGGGATCGCCGCCAAACTTTTGAGATGCTTCCGCGTGACCGTAGTCGACCCTGAATATTTTTGGCCAAAGTGGCCAAGGATTGTTCTCTGATCTTTCCTCGGGCGGCTTGGGTAACAGTTCGAAGTTTACAAGCGATCTGCATCCATGACGAATTGAGGTGCCAATGCAGTCTGTGCCCGTGTCTCCGCCACCGATGACAATAACATCCTTGTCTTTAGCCGATATATACTCGCCATCTTGATGATTAGAGTCTAAAAGGCTCTTAGTATTTTTGGTTAAGAACTCCATAGCGAGAAAGATTCCCGTAGCGTCTCTCCCTTTTATTTCCAAGTCTCTTGCCACAGTCGCACCCGTCGCAAGCAAGACAGCATCGTTTCTCTCAATAAGAGCTTCAGGAGATATATTTTTCCCAATGTCCGAGTTAGTCTCGAATCTAACACCCGCTTCCCGCATTAGATCAATTCTTCGTTCTACCACACTCTTCTCTAGCTTCATGTTTGGAATGCCGTACATGAGAAGGCCTCCGAGTCTGTCGGCTCTCTCATATACTGTAACTCCGTGACCCGCTTTGTTGAGCTGATCAGCGGCTGCCAGCCCGCATGGACCTGATCCTACTATAGCGATCGATTTCCCAGTCTTGGGAGCGGGGGAGTGAGGTTTGACCCAGCCGTTCTCGAAGCCCTTGTCTATTATTGCGCACTCTATACTC
>JAYYDI010000080.1:0-15075 GCA_036161055.1 Pseudomonadota bacterium | reverse complement strand
ACCGCCAGCAGAAAAGGCTCGTCATAAAGCTCGAATTCTTCAACATAATCTTCGTTGACTGGCAAAGCTAAAATAACCGCGTCAAGCTCTCCCTGTTTCAACATTCGCAGGATTTGCGAGGTTTGGCCTTCGGTCAAGTTGATTTTTAACTTGGGATAGTCTCTTCCGATGGGGCCGAGAATTCTTGGAAGCAGGTATGGCGCTATTGTGGGGATAACCCCCAGTCTCAGTTCGCCCCCCATTGGCTCACGAATTTGCTCTGACATGGCGGTCAAAATATTCACTTCTACAAGTATTCGTTGGGCTTGCTCAACGATTTTTTCTCCCTCAGGCGCAAGCATCACCTGTCGATTTGATCTCTCTATCAGAGTCACGCCCAGGGTTTCCTCCAGCTTCTTTAACTGAGTGGATAGGGTCGGCTGGCTTACGAAACAGGCCTCGGCTGCTCTCCCAAAATGGCGGTGTTCTGCTACGGCTACTAGGTATTTAAGATCTCTCAGATTCAAATTTTTCCTCCTGCTCGAGGCAAAATGGGATCAACGCTACGACGGTACTTTGGTTGTTCATCCATTAGACATCCGTTCAGAGCGTTTTTTCTATAAATCGCAAGTTAAAAGTTACCGGAACCACCGGCTCTATAGACTGCAAACCGGCCATTTCCTGAAGTGTTTTTATGCTTTCAAGAAGAGAGAAGTCGGAGGCTCTTATCATTATCGGGTCTGCACTTGCAACGTCATAGACGTTTTCTCCTGATCGAACAACGTTAACCATCACACTTTTCGATATCTCCATAGATTTCAATCCGATATTTAAAGGAATTCTTAGTCCTTCTGTTTCTCCCGATGAAATTGAATTAATTTGCTCCATATCTAGTTTTGTTTGAATTGTTGCTGAGGGAAAGTTGGCAACGTCGAATAAGATCTCTCGAATTCTTTCGTTTCTAATTGGGACTAGCGTTTCGACCGAGGCCAAATCTATTTTTACTAGTGCCGCTCCATCACCTGAAACTGACCCGGTTAGCCCCGACAATCTGTGGTTTTCAGCAATCGTTTTATTCTTGACTGAAGCGAACCCTACATGTGAGCTCTCAGTATCCACAATCCACTCAGAATGAGCGAATATCGAAAGAAAAGTTAGTGCTATAAATACGACATATTTCACTTTTTATGCTCCTTTTAAAATTTACTCAGCATTCTCAATATGAGCGCGAATCTGTTCGCGCGTATCGTGGGCGGCGCGCCTAACAGCGTCCTCAAAAAATTCTCCCTGGCCCGCATAAATTATGGCTCTGGAAGAAGAAATCAAAACGTTTTCTGGTCCAGATGCTTTTATTGTCGATTCGAGATCGGCGCCTTGAGCGCCGACGCCAGGCACCAAAATAGTTGAATTGCCCACTATCTCCCTCACCCTGGAAAGCTCTTTTGGGTAAGTCGCACCAACGACAAGGCCGGCGTTATTATTGTAATTCCAGTCTGAGCTGATCTTTTCAGCAATTTTTTCAAACACCCGCTGACCTGATTCGAGGATTAATCCTTGAATATCGTCTCCTCCCGGGTTTGAGGTTTTGCAAAGGATGAAGACTCCCTTATCTTTGTAATCTAGAAAAGGCTCTAACGAGTCGCCTCCCAGAAATGGATTCACTGTGACAGCGTCGGCTTCATATCGCTCAAACAATTCACGTGCATACTTCTCAGCTGTTGAACCAATATCACTTCTTTTAGCATCCAGAACGACTGGAATGCCCTTCGTTCTAATGTATTGGATCGTATTCTCTAGTTGGTCCTCTGCAGCCTCGCTTGAGTAGTGCGCAATTTGCAACTTGTAGCAGGCCGTCAAATCATAAGTGGAATCAACAATGATTTTATTGAACTCAAAAATCTGCTCGGGTTTTGCTCGAATTGAAGATGGAATTCTGTTCATATCAGGGTCGAGTCCCACGCACAGCAGCGAGTTTGCTTCTTTTTGTCGTGAAGCTAGCTTTTTGAAAAACACGTCCTTATGCCTCTCCTCCCTCGTCACGAACCTCAATTTTAAAATCTAGAATACAAAAAATGTTCATAAGTAGTTTCATTATTTGGGCGATACTGTCGTTAAATCGCCTTCATCTTTGATGTTATAGCCCAGGGCGGTTATCTGCTCCCCCAGCTTGTCTGCTTCGACCCAGTTTTTTTCAGTACGTGCCTTTAGTCTCTCCTCCACTAATTTTTTGACTGCGTCCGGGACCTCTTCTCTTTGAGGACTCCAAAGATCAATATCCAGGCCCAACACTTTGTCAAACTCAAGTATAGTTGCTTTCTTCTTGGACGGATCAAGATCTGACTTCACCATCTGCCAAAGAGTTGCGAGCGCTTTGGGCAAAGCCAAATCGTTATTTAGATCTTTTTTGATCGAATGGAGTGTTGGTTGGTGAATCTCCCCAGGCTCTCCCCACTCAAAAGCTATTTCATAAAGACGATTCAGCGAGATTTTTGCTGCTTCCAAGGCTTCCCAGGAGAACGTAATTTGTGTGCGGTAATGCGAACCCAAGAGAAAGTATCGGTATACCTCGGGATTATATCCCCGATCCAAAATGGTCTGCAGCGTAATAAACGATCCGGAAGATTTGGACATTTTATCTTCCTTAAGACGCAAAAAATATCCGTGCATCCAAAAGTTCGCTAGCCTGGTTCCCCGTGCCGCCTCTGTTTGCGCTATTTCGTTTGTATGGTGCACTGGTATGTGGTCCTCGCCACCGCAATGTATGTCAAAATAATCGCCCAGAAATTTTGCTGACATTGCGGAGCACTCAATGTGCCAGCCTGGAAAACCTTTCCCCCAGGGGCTTTCCCACTCCATTTGCCGTTTTTCCTCGGGTGGAGAGAATTTCCAGAGAGCGAAATCAGTTAAAAAACGTCTTTCTCCTTTATCTACCCTCGCCCCTTCCTGAAGACCGCCGATGTTTAACCTTGCCAGATGCCCGTAGTTTTTGAGTTTTTGTGAGTCAAAATAGATGCCGTCGTTGAGCTTATAAGTGAATCCTTTTTCTTCAAGTTCTTTAACAAAAGCAATTTGCTCGCTTATGTGATCAGTTGCTTTACACCAAACGTTAGGCGCCAGAATATTGAGTTTTGCTAGGTCCGCCTTAAACGCATCCGTAAAAAACTGAGCCAGCTCCCAGGCATCCATGCCCGATCTTTTGGAAGCCAACTCCATCTTGTCTTCGCCCTCATCACCGTCTGATACAAGGTGCCCAACGTCTGTAATGTTTACTACGTGCTCTACCTCATACCCGTTAAAAATAAGTATCCGTTTGAGAAGGTCTTCAAAAAGATAAGTTCTTAGATTGCCAATGTGAGCATAGTCATAAACGGTTGGACCACAAGCATACATTCTGACTCTATTCTGCTCTAGCGGGACGAACTCTCGCACCTTCCGATCGTACGTATCAAAAAGTTTGAGTTCCATTAGTCGTTCCCTTTAATTTGGCACATCAGGTTCTGCGGGGCCCGCATTAAGCTTTCTCAGTCTCGGTGCCAAAGCGCTCATCCAAGATTCGCTCGACTGTCTCAACGATTGTTTGGGTTTGGGATTCAACCTCTACATTAACCTCATCTCCAATTTCCAGAAGACCAAAATTTGTTCGATCAAGCGTTTCAGGTATGAGGTTAATCGAAAATTGTTGGGAATTACGGTTAACGTTAGCCACTGTGAGGCTGCATCCATTAACTGAGAGATAGCCTTTCTCAAAGATAAACTTTAACCACGGTTTCTCTGCGCTGAAGGTTAGCCGATAATTGTTAACCGGTTTTTCAATTGCGGAGACCTTCGCTGTTCCTACAACATGTCCGGAAATTGCATGCCCCCCGATCTCAGCGTTTGCCTTTGCGCTTCTTTCAATGTTAACGAGAGACCCTTTTTGTAGAAAACTTAAGTTAGAAAGCTCTAGCGTCTCTTTGATCACATCAAAAGACACGGAACCTTTTTGAATGTCTGTCACTGTAAGGCAGACCCCATTTACCGCAACGCTCGCACCGAGTTCTAGTTCAAAGAGAAGTTCATCCGAAAAAACAATCGATAACCGAGAGAGATTCTCGAGTTTTTCTACTTCAGCTATTGGTAAACAGGCCTTTACTATTCCAGTATACATTTCGTTCTTTTTTAATTCGTTTGATATGTTTCTAAGTTGGAGTGCGTTTCTAACTTCAATATCTTAACAAATTTACTTCGAGTTGGTCTCTTTTATAATAGAGTTTAGTTTTTTATAGCGACCGTCCATGGATAATCTAATTGACCTACGCAGTGACACGGTAACAAGGCCCTCAAAGGCGATGCTCGATGCTATGGCTTCGGCGGTTACGGGCGACGACGTTTATGGAGAGGACCCTACTGTAAATGCTTTGGAAAATTACACAGCAGAACTCACAAAAAAAGAAAAGGCCCTCTTTGTAACTAGCGGGACGCAAGGAAATTTAACCGCTATCCTAGCGCACTGCGGTAGAGGCGATGAGTATATCGCGGGCCATGACGCTCACACATATAAATATGAAGGCGGAGGAGCGGCAGTGTTTGGAAGTGTGCAGCCTCAACCTCTGCCTTTTAATTCTCGTGGAGAAATACCGTTAGATTTGGTCGAGCAGGCAATTAAGCCCGTTGACCACCATTTTGCCAGCACGAAACTTCTTTGTCTTGAAAATACGAAAGCAGGAAAGGTGCTCGCGCTGGACTATCTCGTGCGTGCAAGAGAATTTACAAAAAAGACAGGGCTTGGGCTTCACCTCGACGGAGCAAGAGCATTCAACGCTGCGGTGAGGCTCAATGTGCCGATTTCTGAAATAACCAAGCATGTTGATAGCTGCTCCTTGTGCCTGTCAAAAGGGCTTGGGGCGCCAATGGGTTCGGTACTGGTTGGGAATGCAGCCCTCATCGATAAGGCTCGGAAATGGCGCAAGATGCTGGGCGGTGGGATGAGGCAAGCGGGTATAATGGCTGCAGCAGGCCTTTTTGCCCTTAAAAATCACGTGACCGGACTAAGCGAAGACCATGCAAAAGCAGCCCATTTTTCAAAGGGAGTGCGAGATCTAAAGGCAATTAAGCTTCAAGACAAGCCCCAGACAAATATGGTTATGTTGCAAGCAAGCGAGAAAGTTTTAGCCGAGTTAAAAAGTTTCCTTAATGAGCACAATGTCTTAATCTCCTCCGAAAGGCTGGTGTTTCATCGTGATATCTCAACCGAATCTTCTAATTACCTTGTGAAACTTTTCGAGATGTTTGATGCGACTCGGTAGCGGAGGGAAAATACTCGTGATCGGCGCCACCGCTGTGGACTACATAGGTAGCTATCCGAATGAATATGAGCAGTACGAAAAAGAATACCAACCCAAGAACTTTAACATATCTCTTCAGTTATCCGGCTTAGGACGTTTTTATGGCGGTTGCGCAATGAATATCGCTTACGGGCTTGCCCGCCTTAATCTTCAAGGGTTTCCTTTTTCGATAATTGGACGTGACTTTTTCGACGGTTATCAAGAACATGTGGAGTCAGCAGGCATTAGTACAAAATATTTAGAGGTGCATGGTGAGACATGCCCGACTTGCGTGATGTTAAATGATCAATGTGGTAATCAAATTATAGGCTTTTATCCTGGCTTGGGCACCTCCCCTGATGAAATACCGCAGGCGATCGTATCTAAAAAAGAGGAGGTTTCTCTATGTTTCATCGCCCCTCAAGAACCAGAGTTAACGCTAAAGCAAGCAAAACAAATCAAATCGTTGGGTATCCCCATAATGGTCGACACAGGACAGGTTTCGCCTAAATACCATAGACAGCACGTGAATAAATTATTGGAACTTGTTGATTATATTGTAATAAACGAGAGCGAACTAGAAGTGCTAAAGGTAAACGCTGATCTTTCCGAGCAACAATTTGTGGAACCTATTGTACAAGCAATCATTACAAAAGGGCGAGATGGCGTTGATATCATCAGCAAGTCGAGTCGGAAACACGTAAAATCTTTAGTGGTCTCAGACAGCGATTTACGAGATGCAACTGGCTGTGGTGACGCTTTTCGGGCCGGCTTTATATTTGGTCTTTTTGAGGGCGAGAATTCAATAAAAGCATCGCAGTTTGGTTGTGTGATGGCCGCGACTAAGCTCAGGTCTATCGGAGCGCAAAACTTCGATATTAGCCCTGAAGTGCTAAGGTCCATTGCCAATGATTTTTATGGAAGTTGCTCTGATTTGGAACAAGGCTCAAACGGCAAAGACAAATGAACGGCTATGGCACAGGACAGGCAATTCTTTTGAACGGCACCTCTAGCGCAGGTAAAACTACGCTCGCAAAAGCTTTGCAACAGAAGCTCAACGAGCCGCATCTATACGTGGCTTTAGATCAATACAGAGACTCGCTCCCCGACAAGTACCGGGGACTAAACTCTCCTCCGGGGACCCTTGGTTACGATGGTTTGAATGTGGTTCCAATCGAATTAGAGGATGGTAGGAAGATTACTTCGATAAAGTTTGGTGACTATGGGAAAAAGGTGCTCCATGGAATGCGCTTGTCTGCGGCTGCGCTGGTGCGGAATGGCCTCAACATAATAATTGACGACATTCTTTTGGAACCAGCTTTTTTGGAAGATTATTTGGAAATTTTCTCTGATTTAAATATTTATTTCATAGGTCTTTTTTGCGATCTAGAGGTAGCTGAAAAAAGAGAAGCTTCTAGATTAGGAAGATTTCCGGGAACGGCAGAGAGCCAGCTAGAAGTTTGTCATGCGCACGAGGTTTACGATCTGAGTGTTGACACATCAATCTTGTCTCCTGAAGAGTGTGCCACTAGGATCATTGCCCGGCTAGGCGCAGGGAAACCAGAAGCCTTTCAGAAACTGCGTGCTTAACCAAGAGTGGCGATGCCTCGGTAATTATATGTCGCGAACTTCGGTCCCTCTATGTAGCCTCTCTCAATGCTTTTAAATTTGAACCCCAAAGACTCGTATAGAATTTCAATCTCCCTATTCAATTGACAGCCACCAGCGATTCGAGACCAAACCGGATTTATTCGTCTCTGCCACCTTCTGATGTTCTCATCTGGGGACTGCCCGTGCTCCGCGAATATCACTTTTCCGCCTGGTTTAATTACCCTTTTTATCTCTGATAAGGCTGAAATCGGATCTGTGACCGAGCAGAGTGTCCATGTCATTACTACTGTATCAAACGTATTAGAATCTAGAGGAATGTCTTCTGCTGAGGCTTTTAAAATTTCTGTGGGGAATTTTGGTTCTCCTGAATTCTCCTGAACGAGAGCCAAAAGTTCTTCCGAGGGCTCCAAAGCGATTAACTCAGATATATCGTCGTAATGGGGTATATTAAGTCCAGAACCTAAACCAATTTCTAGAACTTTTCCCTTTGCAAGAGGAATCAACTCCGATCTGAGTTTACTCATTGCGGGCGCTTTCATCGCCAAGTTAAGGAGCTTCGGAAGGATATACTTTTGATATAAACTCATCACCTTAGATTTACTATTTTCAGGAGCAAGTATTCTTTCATGAAAGATCTTCTTTGGTCAAAGGAGCCTTAGATGAGCCAGCAGGAAATCAATTTACTTGCTCGTCTTTTAGATGAGAGCGAAAAAATTGTCGCGTTTACCGGAGCTGGGATCTCAACGGACTCTGGGATACCTGATTTTCGGGGACCAAAAGGCGTTTGGAACACTATGAAGCCTATACAGTTCCATGATTTTATAAGCTCAGAGTCGGTCAGGAGAGAGTCGTGGAAAAGAAAATTTAGTGGCGAACTTAACATCGACAAGGCCCGGCCCAATATCGGTCACGCTGCGCTTGCTCGGTTATACGACCGTGGAAAGCTCCAAAGTATCATTACACAAAATGTTGACGGGCTGCACCAACTGGCAGGAGTTCCCGACAGTCACGTTGTTGAGGTGCATGGAAACGCTACCTTTGCAACTTGCCTTAGTTGCGAACGCCGTTATGAACTCGGTGCTCTTGAAGAATTTTTTAAAGAACATGGGTTCGTGCACGATTGCAATGAGTGCGGCGGCATTATAAAAACTGCTACGATTTCATTCGGGCAGGCTATGCCAGAGGTGGAAATGAGATTAGCAGAACAGCATTCAATGGAATGTGATTTCTTTTTGGTTTTGGGTTCCTCGTTGGTTGTGTATCCAGCCGCCGGCTTACCTCAGCTAGCAAAAACGCATGGCGCAAGGTTAGCAATCATAAACGAGCAAGATACTGATCTAGATTTCCTGTTCGATGTAAAATTACGGATGAATATTGGAGAGGTCCTTGCAGAAGTGATAGCTAAATAACACTTATCAGTTTTGCAAATTAGGCAAGAGAATCAGTAAAGACGAACTTACCCCTCGGAGGGAAAAACATAGTGATCAGAAATTTAACTCTCCAGGTTTTTTTGGCTGGTCTGCTAGGGCTTACTTTCGGGTATTTTTTCGCGTCTGCATCAGATGCCCCTGCATTAGTAGATCAAGTAATCATTTTTCTTAAAGACTCGTTTTTAGCAATTTTGCGAATGTTAATCGGGCCATTGATTTTTTTCTCTCTGCTTAACGGGATCACTTCGCTCGGGAGTATAGTAAGACTAAAAACCTTGGGAGGAGCGACCATTGGGTATTATTTTTTCACTACCTCGGTTGCAACCTTTTTAGGCTTATTAGCGGTGTTTTTCATCCACCCATGGACTGAGTACCCTCCTCTGGAAAACGTCGAAAGTATTTCAAGAAGCGCCGCTCTTCTCCAACCGGGGGACGGCTCTCTTTTTGGAGTCCTCGGCTCACTTACTTCTCAGGCGTTCACAAATCCGGTAGCAGCAATCGCAAACCTTAACATTTTAGGAATAGTAACCAACGCGGTTTTGTTCGGCCTCGCCGCTACGATTGTTTTGCCTCAGGAAAGCATTTTTTTTGAACTCGTCCGAAATTGCAACATGCTTGTCTCGAAAGTTTTGGGATGGGTTATATTGTTGCTGCCGGTCGGTATTTTTGCAATTCTCTTCGAGTTTTCTGCCAAAACTATTTCCGGGGAAATGGACGGGGGCGCTTTAATTTCCCAACTTCTTGACTTCTCAGGCTTAGTTGTTGGCTTGACGCTTTTTCATGGGCTTATTGTGTTGCCACTCATTGCTTGGTTAGCTGTATCTATTAATCCCTTTGAGCTCTTTAGAAAGATTAGTCAGCCAATATTAGTCGCTTTCAGCACATCATCATCATCAAGTACCCTTCCCATTACAATCCGAACTGCTGAGGAGGATTTGTTGATAGACCCAAGGGTATCCAGTTTTGTGCTGCCCCTCGGCGCAACCATTAACATGGATGGAACGGCCTTGTTTGAGGCGTTAGCTGCGGTTTTTCTCGCCTATCTCTTCGGCGTTGAATTATCCACAATTCTTATCATCACTGTATTCTTAATGGCAATGGTGGCCTCTATCGGAGCCCCTGGAATGCCTTCCGCCTCAATGGCAGGAATGCAAATGGTTTTGTTAGCGATCGGAGTACCTCTGGAAGCGATCGCAATTCTCCTGGTAGTGGAGAGGCCGCTTGACACCATTAGAACATCTTTGAATGTTGAGGGGGATATAGTTGGCGCTTTGGTCGTGAATAAATATTTTAAGTCTCAGGCAGAATAATTCTTTGGAGAATCAATCCTGCGAAGTGATGCAGAAATTGACGATGATTTGAGGTGATGCGCTGCCGGTCCATAGAATCCTGACCTGCTTTGCTAACAATAAACTCGAAACAATTTGTCAAATTACTCTCTGCACCGACAATTTCTACCAAGTAAGTGTTTAAAAAGTCGTGTAACTCAGGCAGTTGATCTTCGCTGATTCCAGATCTGGAAGGGTCTAATACTGCGTTGCCCCAAATTGTAGCCAACATTATTTGAAATTGTTCCTTGTCAACGTAGCCTTCAGAAACAGAACATCTCTCGATAATTTCATCCATTGCAGGGCTAAAGGTAGTTTTTATTTGCTCAGCAGACATCATTTCTTTTGCGAGGGTAAATTAAACTAGGTTTTGCATCCTGCAATTGTATCGGACATCGCGATAAATATCCTCTCACAATAAATTTTATGTAGACTGAGAAACTTCAGACCTTTGGCCATGGATTAATGAGAAAAACGAAAATTATTTGTACCATTGGACCAGCTACCGAGAATTTTTCTGAATTGGAGAAATTAGCGTCGGCGGGCATGGACATTGTCAGGCTTAACATGAGCCATTGCACGCACGGTACAGCGTTAAAAATCATTCGTCATATTCGAACTTTAAATAGAAAACGCTCCGCTCCTATCGCTGTGCTTCTTGATACGCAAGGACCTGAAATCCGAACGGGCGCTTTAGCCGAGGAACTAGAGTTAAAAAACAATTCTCAGATTACCATTAGCGTGCGAGACAATATTAACGTTGAGGAATCATCAATCCATATTAACTACTCCGATTTAATCGATAGCGTTGATGTGGGCGATCGCATTACAGTAGACAACGGGATTATAAACTTAGAGGTGATTGAAAAAAATGACAATGGCACGCTCAATTGCATCGTCATTGATGGAGGTATCCTTAAAAGTAAACGTCATGTGAATCTTCCAGGGATAAGAGTAAATTTGCCCGCCATAACAAAAAAAGATCGCGAGGATATCCTTCTGGGGATTAAAGAGCAGGTTGACTTCATAGCATTATCTTTTGTCAGAGAGGCCAACGACATTAGTGAGCTTCGGAGTATCTTAGGCGCAAAAGATGGGAAAATTAAAATAATTGCGAAGATTGAGGATCAACTAGGTGTCAAAAACATTGAAGAAATAGTAGAAGCGTCAGATGCGATCATGGTGGCTAGAGGCGATCTGGGGGTTGAAATCAACGTTGCGGAACTTCCCAACGTGCAACGAATGATCGTCAAAAAATGTGCAGAGAGAGGGAGACGAGTAATTGTTGCGACTCATCTTCTAGAATCGATGATTGACAATCCGATACCAACTAGAGCAGAAGTAACAGACGTCGCTAACGCTGTTTATGAGGAAGTCGATGCTGTAATGCTTTCTGGAGAAACCACCGTGGGCAAGAATCCTATTCGTTGCGTTGAGCAGCTAGTGGAAATCGCGGGCGCTACGGAGTCCTTCCCGGGATTAAACTTCGTCAGCAAGCTCAACTCTGAGAAAGACAAGCAGCAGATTGCAATAACCGCCGTGAGCCTAGCTGAGAACATCCAAGCTGCAGGCATCGTGGTGATAACTCGAAGGGGGAAGATGGCCGATTTTGTTACGAATTGCCATCCCAACAAAACTCGAATCTACGCTTTTACAAACGATTCCCAAACAAGAAGACGGTTAGTCTTAAACAGAAACCTTTCTCCATACCGTACGGCATTCAGCAAAGACCCCGAAAAAACGCTTCAAACCGCATTTGAGGTGCTTCTCGAAAGAGCGGGGCTAAAGAAAGGAGACAAGGTCGTTGTAATATCAGACGCGCTTGCAGGCACTGGAATAGAGGCCATACAAATTCGTCAGTTACCTTAGTCCTAAGAAAAAAGGGTATTTGCAACCTCGGGAAAAGATGCAGCAAAGCGCACTGAAACATTTTCCTTTACATGCTCAGGAAGTTCGTCGTAGTCACGTTTATTTTCATAAGGCAATATCACTTCATTGATATTCGCCCTTCTTGCAGCGATTACCTTCTCTCTAATACCGCCGACAGGCAGCACGTTTCCGGTTAAGGTTAGCTCTCCCGTCATGGCGACATTCTTTAAAAGGGGCTTTCCAGTTGCTAAAGAGAGCAGAGCGGATGCCATCGTTATGCCCGCGCTCGGGCCATCCTTTGGAGTCGCTCCTTCAGGCACGTGGATGTGGATTGTTGATTCATCAAAGAAGCCCTCCTCCGCTCCAAAGTCCACTAGGTTTGAAGAAATGTAGCTGTAGGCAATTTGAGCGGATTCCTTCATCACATCTCCCAACTGGCCCGTCTGCTTCAGTCCCCTTGACCCTGAGAAAACCACTGAGCACTCTACTGCTAGGGTCGTCCCGCCTAGCGACGTCCACGCGAGCCCGTTTACAACGCCCACGCCTCGCCTAGGCTTTTGTTTCCGGAAAAGTGGTTGGCCCAACAGGTCTTCTACCTGAGCTGTGCTCACTTTTGACGATTTCTCACCTGCAGCGAGCATCTTTACGAGCGATTTTCTGACTGCCTTCCCGAGCTGTTTATCTAGCCCCCTTACACCGGCTTCTCTCGCATATCCGTCAATGATCCTCTTTAACGCCGCGTCAGAGATTTTAAGTTGACTCTTTTTAAGATTTGCTTTGGAGAGATGCTTTGGCCACAGGTGATTTCGAGCTATTTCCAGCTTTTCCGACGCTAGATAACCGGCAAGGTGGATAGTTTCCATTCGATCCAAGAGTGGTGCCGGGATCGTATCAAGCTGGTTTGCGGTGCAGACAAAGAGCACTTTCGATAGGTCGAGTCTAAGGTCTAGGTAGTGATCTAGAAACTCTCCATTTTGCTCAGGATCAAGAGCCTCCAAAAGAGCAGATGCCGGATCTCCCTGGTACGAAGCGCCAATTTTGTCTATCTCGTCCAGCATGATGACTGGGTTCGCAACCTCTGACTCTTTCAGAGCTTGGACAAATTTTCCTGGCATAGCTCCTACGTACGTGCGCCGATGACCTTTAATCTCTGCCTCGTCTCTCATACCTCCGACACTGAAACGATAAAATTTGCGCCCTAGTGCTCGTGCAATAGACTTGCCGATAGAGGTCTTACCAACCCCAGGGGGGCCGACTAACAAGACAATGGAACCAGAAACATACCCTCGGTAAGAGCCTAGGGCTAAAAATTCGATTATCCTTTCTTTAATATCCTCTAACCCGTCATGATCTGTATCCAAGATTTTTCTTGCATTATCCAGATCGAACGAATCATCAGAGTGCACTCCCCACGGGAGCGCAGTGATCCAATCCAAATAATTTCTAGTAACCCCGTATTCCGCTGACGAGGGCTCCAGTACAGTCAGTTTGGTCAACTCATCACTAATTTTTTCCGAAACTTGTGACGGGAGTTCCTTATCTTTTAATCGCTTAGAAAAAGTTTCGGCGTCAGATTCTCTATCGTCTTTTGCTATGCCAAGCTCTTTCTGAATTACTTTTAATTGCTGCCTGAGAAAGAATTCTCTTTGCTGCTCAGAGAGTTGTTCCTGAGTCTGCTCCGCTATCTGCGTTTGAATTCGAACTAATTCAAGTTCTTTATTTACTAACAGTAGGGTTTTCTCCATTCGCTCAAGAAGGGGCATTGTTTCTAGTATTTCCTGCAAGTCCGCCGCCTCTGCAGAAGTGATCGCCGCCGCAAAGTCAGTCAGCGGTGATGGGTCATTTGGGCTAAATCTGTTCAGATAATTTTTTAATTCTTCGTTATAAAGCGGGTTCTTTGACATTAATTCTTTAATGCCATTTATTAGAGACATTGCGTAGGCTCTTAGCTGAGGGTCATTCATATCCGCCGACTCCTTTGGATACTCCGCCCTTACGACAAAGGGAACCGAGGTTCTCAACCATTCTGCGATTTTGAAACGCCTCACGCCCTGCGCAATGAACTGTATTTTGTCCTGGGTCTCGTTGTATCTGAGAATTTTCGCTACCACACCAAACTTCGCAAAACTCGAGGTGGAGGGCACTTTGTCACTTGGGGATTCGCAAAACGTCAGACCAATCAACTTTTCATTGCTCTCAGCAACAGTTCGGATGCCCTTAGCCCAAGGCTCTTTGGCAATGACCAATGGCTGAATGAGAACAGGGAAATAGGGACGAGCGTCAAGGGGCACCACTTGAAGAGTATCGGGGAGGATCTCGCCGGCTTTCGCAGGAATTTGAGGATTTTCTTTGGGAATAAATTCCGAGCTATTGTCTTGATCTGACATTGGTCCGTCCTGTCCTTCTGTACACTCTAATTTTGGGTGCGAAATCTGAAATTTCAAGTGGTCAGTCACATCAGAAATCTACGTCGACGCAAAACATGAATATCTAGAAAAGTTCTGGATGTTTTGATTTTTTAGAGTGTACTGATGCGTTAAAAAATCATTTAAATCTCGATTTTTCGGAAAAAAAAGGGCAATCAGTGATCGAATCCTTAATCCTACTCGTAAATTGCCTATGATTACGGAAAATTCAAGCACTCTCTACTTCGACGGACAATGCCCACTGTGCAGCAGGGAGATCAAAAAACTCAAGAAAAGTGTTCGAGACCCCATCTGTTTTGTTGACGTGCACCAGGCCGATTTATCAAAGAACCAGAGGACCAAATTTCTTAAAAAGTTACATTTCTTTAAAGATGGAAGCGTCAAAGTCGGATTCGAAGCAAACTTGGCATTGTGGCTGGCTACCCGCCATGCATGGTTCTTTTCAGTGTTCAAACTCCCGATAATTTTTCATTTCTGCAGAATAGTCTACGATGTTTGGGCAAAACACCGATTCGCAGCACGGTATCCTGACCTCGATTAATCGCGCTCAACCACTGCTTCAGTTTTAATCCAAAGCGTGCGGGACCTCACGAGCCTCATATGTTTTTACTTCGATATTTCTTGGAGGGTATTTCTCCATTACACCGCTGAAATGCTCCCACTGCTTAGTCTTAAAGTGATCCTCATGCGCTTTATAATCAGTGTACCTCTCTGTTGCTATCACTATATCAGGGTTCTCAATATCAATTGCGAAGCTAAACTCTTGACACCCCGCCTCCTCCAACACTACTTCTGTATGTTTTTTAAGCTCAGGAAGAATTTTTTCAATAACGTCTGTCCCCCAGTCGATTGTGCAAGTAACTACAACGGGCATTTTCGCCTCCTACTAATTTTCAATTACAACATCTTACCAATCTATGAATCTCCCAAACGATACGCAAACCCTATTTTTAGCATCCGACCAAATCCGCTGTGATTATACGGGTCATAGTTTAGGTCGTTCGCTACTTGCGGCGGGTCTTCATCCGTTAAGTTAAAGCCCGAGACCGAGAGGGTAAAATGCTTTGACACCTTGTTTACATAGGTAATATCTAACGTTGAGTGGTTATTTATTTTTCTCAAGGATTCG
>JAYYDI010000079.1:0-3910 GCA_036161055.1 Pseudomonadota bacterium | reverse complement strand
AAAAGCTCCTAAGAAAACCTATCAATAAAAAACACTCCGACCTCTTTAATCTTCTCATAGCTGGGCTCTACAGTTTAGACAACTTAAAGAAGCCAGCCCATGCTTGCGTAAACGAATCTGTAGAGGCTAGCTCCCTTTTGGGAAAGTCTTGGGCTAAAAACCTAATCAATGCCGTGTTGCGAAATTACCAGAGAGAAAAAACCGTTCTCACAGAAGCTGTAAAGCAAGCCTCTCTAGAGGCGGAAACGAATCATCCAGAATGGCTTGTCTCGCTGATGAAAAAAGACTGGGAAAATTGGCGATACGTTGTCGATGCAAACAATAAAAAGGGTCCAATGACCCTAAGAATTAACCAACAGCGCATCACAAGATTAGATTACCAGAAAATGCTAGAAGCTACTCAAATACAATCCAAAAAGGGTTTGTTCTGCGAAGGGGCACTTACTCTCGACGAAGCGCGGAATGTTGATATGTTGCCCGGCTTTGCGGAAGGGCTTGTATCTGTGCAAGACGAAGGCGCGCAAATCGCAGTAAGTTTTATGAATCTATCTCCTGGTTTAAAAATTTTAGATGCGTGCGCTGCGCCGGGAGGAAAAACCTGTCACATCTTAGAAACCTACCCAGATTCAGACCTTATTTCGGTAGACAAAAGTGGCGAGCGATTAAGACTACTAAATGACAATCTAAAACGTCTTTCGTTAAACGCAAAGATTTTAAATTCTGACCTAGAGGATTTTGAGCCGAAGCAGAAATTTGACCGAATTTTATTAGACGCTCCATGCTCCGCAACTGGAGTCATAAGGCGACATCCAGATATAAAATTACTGCGCAATCCAGATGATATTGGTAAGCTAGCAATCCAGCAAGAAAAGCTTATCGAGCACTCCTTCAATCTGCTAGCTGAAGGCGGTGAGCTCCTTTACGTCACTTGCTCGGTCTTAAAAATGGAAAATGACTCGGTGGTAAAAAAGTTTATTAGCGAAAACTCGGATGCCGAGATAAAAAAAATTAATCTGTTGAAAATATCAGGTAAATTAAAATTCTCTAAGACCGAACTAGGCGTTCAGCTTTTTCCCACACCTGAATATCACGATGGATTCTATTACTCTTCGATCTTACGGAAACCAAAATGAAAATAATTATATTAGGAGGAGGCCAGGTAGGGGCGAATCTAGCACAGAATCTTACCAAAGAAGCTTCAGACATAACGGTAGTGGACAAAGATTCAGAGAGACTAAGAGAACTTCAAGACAAACTAGATATACAAACAATAAAAGGCATGGCCTCTCATCCAGAGATCTTAAAACAAGCAGGAGCCGAAGAAGCCGACATGCTCATCGCGGTAACGTCTAGCGATGAAGTAAATATGGTTGCGTGCCAAGTGGCTCACACAGTTTTTGATATAGAAAAAAAGATAGCACGAATAAGATCATCGGCTTACATAGAAAAGGGGATTTTTAGAGATGAGGCGATGCCCGTTGATGTAATCGTGAATCCGGAAGAAATTGTCACTTTCGATATCTTAAGATTGATTGAAAATCCTGGGGCCCTTCAGGTAATGGAGTTTGCTAGTGGACAAGTTCAATTAGTTGGGATGAAGGCTTTTTATGGAGGGCCCCTTGTAAATCAAGAGCTCAGATATCTCAGGCAACATATGCCTAAAGTCGACACAAGGGTAGTAGCGATTTTTCGTGGAGACAGTCCGATTATTCCTCGCGGTGATACAGTGATCGAAGCCGACGATGAAGTGTTCTTTATCGCTGCAAAGAAAGATATAAAAAACGTTATGTCAGAAATGCGCAGAGCGGAAGCCCCAAACAAGAGAATAATCATTGCCGGGGGGGGAACCATAGGCAAAGGTTTGGCTAAGGGCGCCGAGATAAAATTCAGTGTAAAGATAATAGAACAAAAAAAACAGACTGCCTCAGAGCTTTCTGAGGAACTTGATTATGCGATCGTATTGGTAGGGGACGCATCAGATAGAAGCCTACTTATGGAAGAAAATATAAATGAAACAGATGTTTTCTGCGCGGTAACAAGTGACGATGAAACTAACATAATGTCAGCGATGCTAGCAAAAAGTCTCGGTGCAAGAAAAGTGATAGCCCTTATTAACAATCAAGCATACGCTGATCTGATTGAAGGAGGCAACATTGACGTAGTGATTAACCCCCATCAAGCAACTTTAGGCTCCATACTCACTCACATAAGGCATGGAGACGTTGTTCGCGATCACTCACTTAGGAGAGGAGCGGCCGAGGCTATCGAGGCTATCGCCCATGGAAACAAAAATAACTCAAAAGTTGTTGGTAGAAGAATTGAAGAAATTGATTTGCCTTCTGGGACTAACATGGGGGCCATTATAAGAGGTAATGAGGTGCTGATAGCACATGACGACATAGTGATATCACCGGATGATCATTTAATTCTATTCGTCGTAGAGAAAAAAAGAATAAGAGACGTGGAAAAACTCTTCGAAAATACATCTAGGCTGTTTTAGTTAAAAAATGCACTTCCAAATAACAGCCAAAATCGTAGGAATATTATTAGTCGTTTTTAGCGCGACCATGATCCCGCCGATCTTAGTGGCGTTAGTATTTAGTGAGCCGCATCTTGTCTTCCTCCGGGCTTTCGCAGTTACTCTCGTTTTCGGCGCTGCTCTTTGGATTTTTTTTTCGAAAAGCAAAGCAGATATGAGAACAAAAGAAGGTTTCTTAATAACCGTGTTCTTCTATATCGCTCTTGGCTCTTTTGGGGCAATCCCATTCATTGATGAGAAAGGGCTTGGGCTTAGCACAGCAGATGGATTATTTGAATCTTTTTCGGGGCTTACCACTACTGGAGCCACCGTTATCCAGGGCTTAGATCAGCTGCCTAAGTCAATCTTATATTATAGGCAGCAGTTACAGTGGTTAGGTGGTATGGGGATTATCGTGCTCGCGGTGGCGATTTTACCCATGCTAGGAATTGGAGGGATGCAACTCTATCGAGCCGAGACTCCTGGACCCGTTAAAGACTCAAAACTTACACCTCGGATAAAAGAAACTGCTTTGGCGCTTTGGTCAATCTATCTGGGTCTCACGGCTGCCTGTGCGGTATCTTATTCCTTAGCTGGAATGACAGTGTTTGATTCAATCTGTCATAGTTTCTCAACAATAGCCATTGGGGGGTTCTCGACACACGACAGCTCTATAGGCTTTTACGAGTCACAGCTAATTGAGACTGTTTGTATAATTTTCATGCTTATAGCAAGCCTAAACTTTGCGCTTCATTTCTTTGCGTTAAAAGAAAAGACCCTTGGACACTACCTTCAGGACGACGAGGTGAAATTTTTCGTCTCTATAATCCTCATAAGTATTTTTTTAGTAACCTTTTTGTTGTTAAGCGAGTCTGTTTATAAAACGGAGACTGCGCTTCGGATGAGCGCTTTCGAAGTAGTTTCAATTTTCACAACCACAGGCTACACAACTGTGGGGTTCTCTTCTTGGCCTTCAATAATTCCCATCTTTATTTTTTTCGGGGCCTTTACAGGTGCATGCGCTGGATCCACTGGTGGAGGCATGAAAGCGATACGAGTCCTGTTAATTTGGAAGCAAGGGCTCAGAGAAGTTCATCGCCTGATACATCCCCATGCCATGTTTCCTGTTAAGGTCAATCACCGGCAAGTGCCAAGTGAGGTAATACAAGCAGTATGGGGATTTTTTTCAATTTATGTAGTGATTTTCATCTTTATGTTGCTTGCTCTTATGTTAACTGGCCTTGATTTTTTGACCTCTTTTTCAGCAGTTGGTGCAACCATCAACAATTTAGGCCCCGGGCTCGGAGAAGTATCGAAGAACTACGCAAATATTTCCAATACTGCAAAAGTACTTCTTTGCTTTGTGATGGCTCTAGGTCGATTGGAAATATT
>JAYYDI010000078.1:0-5680 GCA_036161055.1 Pseudomonadota bacterium | reverse complement strand
CATTTATAAAAGAGCTTTGCTCTGTTTATGAGAAAATGCATGGGGAAAACTCGAAAGACCTACACTTGATCTCCTCCTCGGCACGCACCTCCTTGGAAATAATTGCAAATAGTGATGCGCCCTACCATGACCTAAACCATACCGTGATGGTAACTTTGGTAGGAACAGAAATTATTCGTGGAAAATCACTTTTGGATGGATACGTGAATTCAGATGATTGGCTACACTTTGTGATTTCATTGCTGAACCATGATATCGGTTATGTAAGAGGTATATGTGAGGGAGATGGCGATGGCAAATATGTGATAGATAGAAATCAAGGCACGATATCTCCTCCTCCAGGCTCCACGGATGCCTCACTTACTCCCTATCATATAGATCGAGCAAAACTTTTTATTGAAAAACGCTATGGAGCAAATGGAAGAATCGACGTTAAAAGAATTTGTAACAACATAGAGAGAACCAGGTTCCCTGTTCCTGCAGAGGATGACACAACCAATTCTGGTGATTATGCTGGGCTAATCCGAGCGGCTGATTTAATCGGACAACTAGGCGATCCTCAGTACCACAGGAAAATCTCCGCGTTGTATGCGGAATTTAAAGAAACGGGACAAGCAGAAAAAATGGGTTACCAATCTGCTGCAGATCTGAGGGCCGGTTACCCGAAATTTTTCTGGGAGCTAGTCTCTCCGTACATATCAGAAGGAATTAAATTTTTAAGAAGAACACAAACCGGACAAGTGTGGGTTCAAAATCTTTACGCAAACGTGTTTAAAGAGGAGCATGATACAGAAGTTTACGGTCCAGAAAGGGCCGGCCAAAAAAACTAAGGCAATCCTGCAATTCCGTTCTTTTAGATTTCTGCATAGTTCAAAGATTATCATGGTATTCACAATTTAAAGCTCCTAAACTTCGTAAGAGCCTTTCCAAGCAAAATTCTTATTGTGGGAAATAAAAAACTCAAAATATGTTTACTTAGTTACAGAAGCAATCCTCGAAGCGGCGGACAAGGGGTTTATCTGAAGTTTTTAAGTAAAGCGCTTGCAGATTTAGGTCATCAGGTAGATGTAATATCCTCGCAACCTTTTCCTGAGTTAGATAACCGTATAAGGCTAATAAAAATTTTTGGTTTGAATCTATTCGAAAAAGAAAACCATGTCACCGCACTTAAGTTCAAACATTTATTTTCTTTTACTGACTTTTTCGAATGGCTCAGCATGCTTACAGGTGGTTTCGCTGAGCCCTACACGTTTGGTCGAAGAGTCCTAAAATATTTAAAAAGGAACAACGCCGATTACGATATTATTCATGATAATCAGAGCCTGTGTCATGCTTTATTAAACTTGAAAAAAAATGGCTGGCCTGTAATTGCTACAATACATCATCCCATCTCATTGGATCTTAAGATCGCCATAGAGCATGAAAAAAGATGGCAATACAAGCTACTTATCAATCGTTGGCATTATTTCCTGAAGATGCAAAAAAATGTAGCTAAGCAAATTGATCAGGTTGTGACGGTCTCTGAATCATCAAAAAATGATATCGCGAAAGATTTCGGCGTCGCCAGAGAGAAAATAACCGTTGTCCATAACGGAGTCGATACTGAGATTTTCAAACCGCTGCCCAAAATAGAACGAACTTCAGAAACTATAATGACTACGACATCCTCGGACTCGCCACTGAAAGGGTTAAGTTACTTGCTTAAAGCGGTTGCAGGGCTGACCGAAAAATTTCCAAATCTTCATCTAAATATTCTAGGCAAAGTTAACGAGGGTGGGACCGCAGCGAGGTTAATCGAAGAGTTGAACTTAGGCACTAAAGTCTCTTTTTTCTCAGATATCTCAACAAGCGAAATAGTCGAGCTTTACGCCAAAGCGACCTGCGCGGTGGTTCCTTCGTTATATGAGGGGTTCGGACTCCCTGCGGGCGAAGCGATGGCTTGTGAAGTGCCTGTCGTTTCAACCAATGGAGGAGCGCTCCCAGAGGTCGTGGGCGACGCCGGCTTAATTGTTGAAGCTGGAGATCACGAGGCTCTAAAGGAATCAATTGCGTATTTGCTTAAGGATCGGGATCTTAGAGAGGCTTATGGGAAAAAAGGGCGAAAACGAATAATACAAAAATTCAGTTGGCATCGGTGCGCAAGAAAAATGGAATCCATTTACGTTGAATCATTAAGAGCTTCGGGAAAAAGCTATGTCTCTTGAGACAATTAATCTGGAACACTTGAAGCTGAATACAAATGACAAGCTTCTTGATTTGGGCTGTGGAGAGGGCAGACATGCTCTTTCAGCTTACATTGCTAGGGAGGTAGCGGTGTACGCCGTAGATTTGTCGATCAAAGATCTTGGAATCACAAAAAGCAGATTCAATGAATTTAATGAAAATGAAAACAAGCAAAAGACCTTATCTCTAGCGGCTGCGGACGCAAAAAATCTCCCGTTTCAGGATGACGAGTTCGATTCAGTGATCTGCTCTGAGGTCTTAGAGCACATTCATGACTATAAATCGGTTCTCTCAGAGATATCTCGTGTTCTGAAAAATGGCGGCGTAGCAGGTATTAGCGTTCCGCGATTCTTTCCAGAATGGATTTGTTGGCAATTAAGTGACGCGTATCACGAAGTTAAAGGCGGACACGTAAGAATTTTTAAAAAACGCCGTCTTCTCGAGGATATCGAGAATGTAGGACTCAGCTTCAAAAAACTCCATTACGCTCACGCGCTCCACGTTCCTTATTGGTGGCTCAAATGCCTGTTTTGGCGACAACCTGGTGAGAAAGAAGCAATATTGGTTAGGCTATATCATCGATTTTTAGTATGGGATCTCATGAAAAAACCTTTTATCTGTTTTATAGCGGAAAAATTACTCAATCCGATAATGGGAAAAAGTGTTGTTATGTATTTTCAAAAAAAAAATTGAGTGCCCTTAATGACACGTCAAATTTCTTACTTAAATTCTTTTCCAGAAAACTTCTTCGTGGAAACCGCAGACTATATAGCTAAGACTCAAAGTTCTGATGGCAGTATTCCTTGGTTTAAAAGTGGTCCAACGGATCCTTGGGATCATATTGAGGCGCTCATGGGATTGACTATCGGAGGAAATCATGTGCAAGCCAGAAAGGGCTTTGATTGGTTGAAAAAAAACCAACAAAAAAATGGCAGCTGGTTGGCGGCATATCGGGACGGAAAAATTGAGGATGGGACAAGAGCGGAAACAAACTACGTTGCATACATCGCTACGGGCGTATGGCATTTCCACCTCGTCACTGGTGATAGACCTTTTTTAAGTGAAATGTGGGAGAGTGTCTCTAGAGCCATAGATTTTGTCCTCGAACTTCAAGGATCAAATGGCGAAATTTTCTGGTGCCTCGATACAAAAAAAGGAATTCAATATGATTGTCTGCTCACCGGATGCTCTAGCATTTACAAATCATTGGAATGCGCAATATTGATTGGATCAACTTTAAATAAAAACATCGACACATGGTCAGTGGCAAGAAACCGCCTAGGTATTGCTATTTCTGATCATCCCGAATGCTTCGACCAAACCTGGAGCTCAAAAGAGAGATATGCGATGGACTGGTTTTATCCAGTTCTAGCCGGCGTTATCAGAGAGGAAGAGGCTTTAAAACGTATCAACCAACGATGGGACGAGTTTGTCGAAACCGGCTGGGGTTGCCGCTGCGTCAGCGATCAACCTTGGGTTACAGTAGCTGAAACCTGTGAGCTGGTGATGGCTCTGAACTGCATTGGAGATAGAGCAAGAGCCGCGACATTATTCAGCTGGTTGAATCAATTTAGGGAAGTAGACGGTTCATATTGGACGGGCTATGTTTTTCCCGAAAAAGTACTTTGGCCCGAGGAGCGGCCGACTTGGACGGCGGGAGCAGTTTTATTAGCAGCGGACGCCCTCACGAAAAAGACGAAAGGATCAATTTTGTTTTCTTCTCATGCTTCCAAAGACTAGATCCGCTCCAAGATTGCCAGCGTTTTAACTCTATCCCTCTCAACAAATAAGCCCGATGATAATGCTAGCTTCATGACCTCATGAGGAGCTTGACCACCCTTAGAGGGGTCCAGAAATATGTCGTGGATGGTGAGAAAACCTCCTTGTCTAATATGACAACACCAAGCTCTATAATCGTTTAGAGCAGCTTCCATTGAATGACCCCCATCGATAAAAACCATTCCAAGAGGACCGACCCAATTTTTCGCAACCGCCACGGAGCTTGAAACAATTGGAATTACATTTTCCGAGAGTCCGGCCATCTCGATATTTTTCCGAAACTCTGAAAAAGAGTCCATCTGATTAAGCTCTGAATCAAAAAGCTCTTCGTCGTGATAACCCTCTCCTGGCTGATGCTCCTCAGAGCCCCTGTGGTGATCAATTGTGTAAAGTGTATTATCGCGCTCAAGACATGCGAGCCCTAAGTAAATTGCACTTTTGCCACAGTAACTGCCTACTTCCAAAGCTGGGCCTAACGAGGAGATCTCCAAGCAAATATTATAAAGGGCCTCGCCTTCATCAGGGTGCAAAAATCCTTTAACTGCGTCTATCTCAATCGGTAGTTTGATCATTTTCAGGACACAAAAAAAATTGTTGAGTAAATTGGAATCAAAAGGATCAAAGCGTAACCAGCAAGATTAAATATTCCCGGCCATTTTTTCTCTTTACCAAGAGGCAATAAATTCCCAGCTGCCATCCAGAGAATTGTCGAAAATAACAGGGAGAGAAGAACACTTAGTATTATTAAACCCATCTGGATATTTCTCCTGATTATTTCTACTTCAGTTAGTCAAGCACTATAAACTTTATCGAATCGCCTACCTGAATTTTTTGAGCTGCATCTACGACAGCTAAACAAGTTGCCCATTTCAAAGAACTAAGGACGCTAGAGCCTTGATGCGCGTATTTCTCTAACCGAGTCTTTCCTCCTTCGGCCCGAAGCCTCGCTCGAAGATACTCGCGGCGCGATCCTGCTTGATAATCAAAAGAGGACTCTCCGTAGAACTCACTCGGAGCAACCTCGTTTAAGCCCTGCATTGCCTTTAGGAAGGGTTTAGCAAAGATAAAAAAGCTTACGAATGTAGAGACCGGATTGCCGGGCAATCCTAAGAGAGGTTTCCCATCTATTTCTCCGAGCAAAAACGGTTTCCCCGGTTTCATAGCAACTTTCCATATATTGATCGACCCTAAGGCTGTTACGGCAGCTTTAACATGATCCTCCTCGCCGACCGACACTCCACCCGAGGAAATAATAACATCGGCTATTTTCCCAGCTTTTGATAGCATGACTAACGTCTGCGAATAATCATCCGGCACGATTCCTAGGTCAATAACGTTCAGCCCCATCCCTCTGAGCAGACTATGCATAAGGTATCGATTTGAGTTATAAGACTGAGCAGCATTTAAAGTCTCGCCAGGTAATACCAATTCATCACCTGTAGAGAACATCGCGACCGTTAGAGGAACTTTTACTTTGACACTTGTTTCTCCAACTGATGCCAACAAAGCGACCGCGGCGCTGGAGAGAAACTCTCCCTTTGAGACTACTTTAGAGCCCGCTGCAATATCGTGGCCTCTTCTTCGAACATTAGAATATTTCTTCGGTAACTTTTTTATTATTGCGGTGTCTGAGGAGAAATCAACATCCTCTTGAACTATTACAGTATCAGCCCCCTCT